>JAOHFJ010000009.1 GCA_028097945.1 Candidatus Pelagibacter sp. | reverse complement strand
CAGTTTAAAAATTAATAAAATTAATCCTAAAATTATTAATAGTGAAATAAATATTTTAAGAAAAGTAGGCGTTCAAATAGTTAAAAAAAAATCTTCAATTATTATTAAAAAGAAAATAAATTTAAAAAATATTAATATTGTAACAAAACCATACCCTGGTTTTCCTACTGATCTGCAAGCTCAACTAATGGTACTTTTAACCCAAGTTAATGGAGTGTCTAAAATTAAAGAAGACATTTTTGAAAATAGATTTATGCATGTGCCAGAATTAAAAAGGATGGGCGCTCAGATTGAAATTAAAGATAAAACAGCCATCATAAAAGGACCTGCAAAATTAACAGGTGCAGAAGTGATGGCTACTGATTTAAGAGCTTCTGTGAGCCTTGTACTAGCAGGCTTAGTCGCAGAAAACAGAACAATAATTAATCGAATTTATCATCTTGACCGTGGATATGAATTCTTGGAAAGCAAATTAAGAAAGTGCAAAGCACAAATAAGACGAGTTTAAGATGAAACCAAAAAATTTGAAACTTATTGCGAAAACAGAAGAAGACTTAAGAGTAGTTTCTGCACATCTTCAAGATTCAATTGTAAGTGTAACTGATATTGCGAGTCTTAAAAAAAATAAAATTTTTCTCATGCAGCTAAATAGATTTATGTGGGAGGATGTAGAAAAAGGCGTTTTTAGGAAAAATAAGCGTATAAGAACTGTTTTAAAATTTGATAACGTTTTAGAAGTTTTTTCAAAAAATATTAATCAATTAAAGAAAGACAAATTTTTAGACTTTCTAGCTATTGAAACAAATATCATGCCTGATAATAACTATGAAATGAAAATAATCTTTGCAGGTGACTCAGTTATTAGGGTTATTTCTGAGGTTATAGAAGTAACTCTTGATGATCAAGGGGAGGCCTGGGATACAAAAAATAAACCTAAACACAAAACTATATAATGTTAAAAATTTTAAAATATAATAAAAAAAATTCCCTCAGGGATTTAGAAAAATTTTTGAATAAAAGAAAAATTACTCAAAAAAATAAAACCATGTCTGTTAAGAAAATTATACAGAATGTGAAAAAAAACGGAGATAAAGCTGTTTTAAATTATGAAAAAAAATTTTCAAAAAAGAAGATAAAAACAAATAAAGTTTTTTTTTCAAATAAGGAACTTAATAAAATATCAAAAAAAACTGATAAAAAGATAAAACAAGCAATTGACCTAGCTTATAATAGAATAAAAAAATTTCACTCAAAGCAAAAAATTTTATCTTTTAAATTTAAAGATAAATATAAAAATGAACTCTCTTATAAATATTCACCTTTAGATAAAGTTGGTGTTTATGTTCCTGGCGGAACTGCGAATTATCCAAGCACTGTTTTAATGAATTGTATTCCTGCAATAGTTGCAGGAGTAAAAAATATATATCTAGCTACTCCGTCATTAGACTCTAAAATTAATCCATCAATAGTTTATGCAGCAAAAAAATGTGGGGTGAAAAGAATTTACAAGACTGGTGGTGCACATACAATTGCTGCTTTAGCTTATGGAACTAAAAATTTTGAAAAAGTAGACAAGATAGTCGGGCCTGGAAATACGTTTGTTGCTACAGCGAAAAAAGAAGTTTTTGGGGACGTAGGAATAGATATGGTTGCAGGACCTTCAGAAGTAAGTGTTGTTGCGGACAAATCCGCTGCACCAGATTTAGTTGCAGCTGATTTGATTGCACAAGCAGAGCATGATATTTTGGCACAATCTATACTGATTACTGATGATAAAAAATTAATTGATTCAGTAAATTTACTTTTAAAAAAACAATTGAATAAATTACCAAAAAAAAAAATAGCTTCTCAAAGTTTGAAAAAATTTGGATTAGGTATTTTAACTAACAAAAATAGAATTATAGAAATAATTAACACAATAGCACCTGAACACCTGCAGTTATTAACAAATATTAATAATAAGATAATTAAAGGGGTAAAAAACGCTGGATCAATATTTATTGGAAAGTATTCACCAGAAGCTATAGGCGATTATATTGCTGGACCCAATCATGTTTTGCCAACCTCGGGGTCTGCAAGATTTTCATCAGGCTTATCAGTTAATGATTTTTTAAAGCGGCACTCATTAATAAAAATAACAAAAACAGGTATTGAAAGATTAAGTGCATCGGTTATAAATTTAGCAAAGCATGAGAATTTAGAAGGTCATGCTAATTCAGTAAAAATAAGAATAAAAAAAGGAAATTAATTGGCTAAACAAGAAACTCTAGAATTTAAAGGAAAGGTAACCGAACTTCTACCTAACGCTATGTTCAGAGTTAAACTTGAAAATAACCACGAAATTTTAGCTCATACAGCTGGAAAATTAAGAAAGAATAGAATTAGAGTTCTAGCTGGAGATAATGTAATGGTTGAAATGACGCCATATGATTTAACTAAAGGTAGAATTACTTTTAGATTTTAGGCCTTGTAGCTCAGTAGTAGAGCAGTACCCTGAAAAGGTATGTGTCGTAAGTGCGATTCTTACCAAGGCCACCACTTACAAGTTTTACACATCGAAATGTAAAAATTAATCTGGTAATTATTTTATCATGAATAAAAAAATTGGACTTTTTTGGCTAAGAGATGACTTTAGATTTGAAAAAAATAATGGACTAATTGAAGCCACTATAAATCATGATCAAGTAGTAGTCTTTTATTTATATAAAAAGGACACCTTTAAAAATCAAGAGGCTCAAAAATGGTGGCTTAGTCAATCTCTAACAAATTTTCAGAAAAAATTAAGTAATTTAAATATAACCCTAGAAATAGTTGAGACCAATTCATTTAAAATTTTTTTTGAAAAATTAATAAAAAAGAAGGACTTTACAATTTATTGGAATAAAGTTTATGAGCCTGACTATCTTAAATTTGATGAATATTTGATAAGCTCCCTTAAAGAAAAAAATATTAGTTACAATAGATTTAAAGGTAACGCTCTTAATGAAATTGATGAAATTAAAAAAAATGATGGCACTCCCTTCAGAGTATTCACGCCTTATTGGAGGACTGCAGAAAAGTATTATATCGAAAAAATACCATCAAAAAACAAAATAATTAAAAAATGTAAAAATAAAATAAATTATTTTAAAGATTGTATTGAACCAAAAAAAATATTGCCTGCAAAAAAATGGTTTAAAAGTTTTGAAAAAATCTGGTTTCCTGAAGAACAATATGCTTTAAAAGAATTACAAAATTTTATTGAAGAAAGAATAAATGACTATTCAGAAGGGCGAAATTTTCCTAATATAAATGGGACTTCTAAATTGTCTCCATTTATAAAATTTGGTCAACTACACGTCCAAACAATATGGGACGAGTGTATAAAAAAAAAAAATTCTATTGGAATATCGAAATTCCTAGCTGAAATTGGTTGGCGGGAATTTAATCACTCGTTAATTAATCACTTTCCACATATGTTAAAAAATAATTATTCAAAAAAATTTGATAAATTTCCTTGGGAAAAAAATCTTAAATTTTTAAATGCTTGGAAAAAAGGCTTAACAGGCTATCCTATAGTTGATGCTGGGATGAGAGAACTTTATTCTACTGGATGGATGCACAATAGAGTGAGGATGATAGTTGGTTCGTTTTTAGTCAAACATTTATTAATTGATTGGAAATATGGTGAAAAATATTTTAGAAATTGTTTGTTAGATTATAGCCCAGCTAGCAATGTTGCTGGGTGGCAATGGGTTGCAGGTTGCGGTGCGGATGCCGCACCTTATTTCAGAATATTTAATCCAATTTTACAAGGGGAGAAATTTGATAAAGAAGGGGAATACGTGAAAAAATGGGTACCCGAGTTAAAAGATTTATCAAAAAAATTTATTCATAAACCTTGGGAAAATATAGATAAAAAATTTAAACTAGGTAGAGATTATCCTTATCCTATTGTAAAGCATGAGATTGCAAGAGTTAAAGCTTTGAATGCATTTAAAAAAATTTAAATTTAAATGTTTCCATGGCAATGTTTAAATTTTTTTCCAGAGCCACAAGGGCATTTTTCATTTCGGCCAACTTTTTTTTCTGATTTGTTCTCTTCTAATTTTTCCTGCTCGTTATCGTTTTTTTCTTCATTTGACACTACAATATTAAGATTAAGAAGAAATTTAATTAAATCATTTTTTATCTTTAATAAAAGCCCTTCAAATAAAACAAATGCTTCTTTTTTAAACTCAGATAAAGGATCCTTCTGACCGTATTGTCTCAAGCCAATAACTTGTCTTAATTGTTCTAAATATTGTAGATGTGATCTCCATGAAAAATCTATAATTTGTAAAAATATTTTTTTTTCTAGATTATCATTTTGATTTTCACCTAAAATTTTGACTCTTGAATTCTTTTTTTCCGAGTACAAGCTTTGTAATTTTTTATTAAATTCAGTCTTTTTTAGCTTTCCATATTCTAGTATTTCTTTATCATTTAAGATATTTCCAGTTATATGCTTAATTTCTGTAAGAAAGCTTTTTTCATTATTTGATTTTTGAAAATTTTCTCTTACAGAATTTAAATTAATGAGTATCTCATCAAAAAAATCTTTCAAAATTTCATTTATATTACTCTCTTTTAAAATTTTTAGTCTTTGAGAGAATATAACTTGCCTCTGGTCATTCATTACATCATCAAATTTAATTAATGTTTTTCTGATATCAAAGTTTCTGCTTTCAACTTTTTTTTGTGCTCTTTCCATTGCTTTATTAATCCAAGGATGATCGATGGACTCATTTTCTTTTAAACCTAGTTTTTGAAGCATGCCATCAATAGAGTCTCCTCCAAAAATTCTCATTAATTCATCTTGTAAGCTTATAAAAAATATTGTACTTCCCGGGTCCCCTTGTCTACCAGATCGACCTCTTAACTGATTATCTATTCTCCTGCTCTCGTGTCTTTCAGTTCCAATAATAAATAATCCTCCCAACTTTTTAACTTTGTCTTCGTTTATTTTTACATTTTCTGCATTTTCTTTTTTTCCATCATAAATAAAATCTTTATTTCCACCTAATTTAATGTCTGTTCCTCGCCCTGCCATATTTGTAGCTATTGTCACAGCATTTATCTTTCCAGCCTCAGCTATGATTTTTGCCTCTTTTTCGTGTTGTTTAGCATTCAGTACGTTATGATTAATTTTTTTATTGCTGAGGTAAGAAGAAATTTTTTCTGATTTTTCAATACTTGTTGTTCCTACTAACACTGGTTGACCTTTTTTGCTACATTCAATTATTTTATTTGTAATGGCGTTGTATTTTTCTTTTTCAGTTCTAAATATCTGATCATTAAAATCCTTTCGCAACATTTCTTTATTAGTCGGAATAGAAACTACAGGTAATTTATAAATATCAAAAAATTCTTCCGCCTCCGTCATAGCCGTTCCGGTCATCCCAGATAATTTATGATATAATCTAAAATAATTTTGATAAGTTATTGCTGCCAATGTTTGATTTTCTTCTTCAACTTTAACATTTTCTTTAGCCTCTATTGCTTGATGAAGTCCGTCAGAAAATCTTCTACCGTCAAGCACTCTTCCTGTGAATTCATCAATTATTTGAACTTTACCTTCTCTGATTATGTAATCAGTATCTTTATTAAAAAGTAAATTTGCTTTCAAAGCTTGGTTTATATGATGAACTAAATCTAAGTTAGCTGGATCATAAAAATTATTATTTTTTAATATCCTTTTTTGAGTTGCAAGTTTTTCAATTTTATCAATCCCCAAATCTGTAAGTATTACATTTTTATTTTTTTCATCTAATTCGAAATCATTTTTTTGTAAGTGTTTAATAAATTCATTTGAAGTTATATAAAGGGTTGTTTTGTCTTCAAGTTTTCCAGAGATTATAAGTGGCGTTCTAGACTCATCTATTAAAATACTGTCTACTTCATCAACAATACAATAATTGTGATTACGCTGAACCATTTCTTCAAGTTCATATTTCATATTATCTCTTAAATAATCAAAACCTAACTCATTGTTTGTCGCGTATGTAACATCATTTTCATAATTTTTTTTTCTTTCAACGTCATCTAAGTTATTTGTAATGCAACCAGTTGATATTCCAAGATAACTAAAAACTTTACCCATCCACTCAGAATCTCTTTTTGCTAAATAATCATTTACTGTAACTATATGAACACCTTTTCCTTCTAAAGAATTTAAATATGCAGGCAATGTTGATACAAGAGTTTTACCTTCCCCTGTTTTCATTTCTGCAATTTTTCCGTTATGAAGAATTAACCCACCCGCTAACTGGACATCGTAATGTCTTTCTCCTAAGGTTCGTTTAGCAGCCTCTCTTACTAAAGCAAAACTTTCTGGTATGATGTCATTAATTTTTAATGATCCATTTTGAGCATTTTTTTTAAAATTAAATGTTTTTTCTTTAAAATCGGCCTCAGTTAAAGACTTAATTTCATTTTCTTTATTATTAATAGCTTCAATTATGTTTTGAATCTTGTCTAATTCTTGTTGATTAGAGCTTTTAAATATTTTACTAAAAGTTCTTGTAAATAAATTCATTATACACCTATATATGTATTATTAATTTAAATTAAACTGTAATAATGACAATAAATATTAAAAATTTTTTAAACGATAAAACTAAATTATCTAAAATGGGTGAGTTTCAAAGCCTTAAACAAATAGAGGGCTTGGAAATGTCTTCTATATCTGCTGATTTATATAAGGATGGCAGAGATGATTTGGCTTTATTTTATTTTAGTAACGGAGCAAATTATGCTACATTAACTACTTCAAACAGCATAACCTCAGAATTTATTCCTTGGAACAATAATTCTCACAAAAAAACAATTAAAGGATTATTAGTAAACACAAAAAATGCCAATACTTTTACAGGAAAACAGGGAAAAGAGAGTATTGATATATTGGCAAAAAATTTATCTAGAATTCTTACAATAAAAGAATCTAAAAATCAGAAAGGAACTAGTGAAACTATTAAAATCAAAGATTTAATTTTTGCCTCAACAGGCGTTATAGGAGAAGAATTTCCAGTAGAACAAATTAAAGATCGCCTGCCAGACCTAGTCAACTTACTAAGAACCCAACATAATAAGATGTTTTGGATTAAGATTGCTTCAGCAATTATGACGACAGATACAAAACCTAAATTAGCTTATGAGGAAATAATAATTGGTGATGAGCTTATAAAAATCTGCGGCATCGCCAAAGGATCTGGAATGATAGCACCAAATTTAGCAACGATGCTATCATTCATTTTTACTAATGCTGATATTAATTCTAACTTATTAAAAACGCTTCTAAAAAGAGCTGTAGCTAATTCCTATAATGCTATAACTGTTGATAGCGATCAATCAACTAATGACATGGTTTCAATTTTTTCCACTAGAGCCATAAAAATTGGTCAAAATATTTCTTTAACTGACAAAGTTGTACAAAAATTTGAAATTGCTTTAAAAAAACTTTGCTTAAATTTAGCTAAACAAATTGTTGTAGACGGAGAAGGTGCTAAAAAATTCGTAACCATAAATGTAATTAATGCTAAATCTTTGGGTAGTGCAAAAAATATTGCTTTTTCTATTGCTAATTCACCTTTAATAAAAACAGCTATTGCAGGCGAAGATCCTAATTGGGGAAGGATTGCAATGGGAATAGGAAAATCAGGAGAGACTGTTGATCAAAAAAAATTAAGAATAAAAATTGGAAATTTCGTAGTTGCAGAAAATGGAAAAATTTCTGAAACATATGACGAGCAAAAACTAAAAGAATATATGGAGTGGGGAGCTATTGAAATCGAAGTTAATTTGAAACTTGGAAACGACGCATTTAAATGTTATACATGTGATTTCACTCATGATTATATAGATATTAATGCTGACTACAGAAATTAATTAAATGATAAAATATAATTTAAAATGCAAAAATGAACACGAATTTGAAAGCTGGTTCTCCGACTCAAATGAATTTGATAAGTTAAATAATAAAAACTTATTAGAATGTATTTATTGTTCATCAAAAAAAATTAAAAAATCAATTATGGCTCCAATGATCTCAAGTTCAAAAGATAATTACGATCAAATTAGGATATCAAATGAAGAATTAAAAAATGAAAAAAATAATCTTCTTGAATTAAGAAGCTTTATAGAAAAAAATTATGATTATGTAGAAAAAGATTTTTCCAAAAAAGTAAGAGAAATTTTTTATGACAAACAAAGTAAAAGAGCTATATACGGAACGGCAACACCTGAAGAAAAAGAGGAATTGTCTGAAGAAGGTATAGAATTAATTTCAATTCCTTGGGTCAATAAAAATAATTAGTTTTTTAGACTGCTAATTATATAATTTACAGATAAATCACTTGATCTTTTCCATTTATTTAAAAATGGGTTAAATTTTAAACCTTTTATATCAACTGTAGAAAATTTTTCAGTATTTAAGAGCTTTTCTAATTCTTCAGGTTTTATGAATTTATTCCAATCATGAGTTCCAATAGGCAGCCATCTTAAAATATACTCGGCACCTATTATTGCCTTAATGTAAGATAAAAAAGACCTATTGAGTGTTGCTGTAAACATTAAACCATTTTTTTTTAATAATTTATTACAAGATTTTACATATAAATTTACATTATCTACATGCTCAATTATTTCGAGATTTAAAATAATATCAAATTTTTCTAAATCATCTAACTTTTCCGGAGAGGTATTAATATAATTTATTTTAAGACCGCTTTTCTCAGAATGTAATTTAGCAATCTTTACGTTTTTTTCAGATGCATCTATACCAGTTACGTTAGCTCCAAGTCGAGCCATCGGCTCGCTTATCAAACCACCACCACATCCAATATCTAAAATATTTAAACCTTTTAAAAAATTAGCACTATCCTTTTTTATTTTGAAATGTTTTTTAATATTCTCTGTTATGTATTCAATTCTGATGGGATTAAACATATGAAGAGGTTTAAATTTCCCATCTACATCCCACCATTCATCTGCTAATCTTGAAAACTTTTGAATTTCTTCTTTATTTATAGTAGTACTCATTTTGTAAATAGTTTTTAATTAATATTAATATCTATATTTTATTATAATACATTCTGAAATGGTTAAAAAAGTACTAAAGTTTGGCGGAACATCTGTTGGATCAACTGAAAGAATCCATCATGTTGCTAATATTATCAAAAAAGAGCTATCCTCAGGGAACAAAATTATTGCTGTAGTCTCTGCGATGGCAGGTAAAACTAATGAACTTATGAAACTCTCTAATGAAATTTCAGACGAATTCAATAAAAGAGAGCTTGATGTTCTTTTATCATCAGGTGAGCAAGTAACATCCGCATTACTATCTGGAGCTTTAATTAAATTGAAAATTAAGGCTAAGTCTTGGTTAAATTGGCAAATACCTATTCTCACCGAAGGTGAGCACGCTAATGCAAGAATAATAAACATGCATGTAGAAAAAATAAAAAAATATCTGGAGGAAGGTGGTGTGGCGATTATACCTGGTTTTCAAGGAATATCTAAAAATGGAGACATCACAACAATTGGTAGAGGAGGATCTGATGCAACAGCTGTCGCCGTTGCAAAGATATTTAACGCTGATACTTGTGAAATATATACAGATGTTGATGGGGTTTTTTCAACTGACCCAAATAAAATTCCAGTTGCAAAAAAAATTGACAAAATTTCTTTTGATGAAATGCTTGAATTGTCGTCCTTGGGAGCCAAAGTGATGCAGTCATCTGCTGTACAAACAGCTATGATGTACGACATCCCTTTAGAGGTAAGATCAACATTTACAGAGAGGAAAGGTACAAAAATATTTAATCAAGATAATATTGATTATTCAAAAAGTGTAACTGGAGTAGCTTACTCAAAAGATGATGCAAAAATTACAATCACTAGTGTAGAAGACAAACCCGGAGTTGCTGCAAATATATTTGAGCCTTTAAATAAAGCTCAGATTAATGTTGATATGGTAATTCAAAACATTTCTTCAGATCAAAAAACTACAGATATTACTTTTACTGTCAAAAGAGACGATGTTACTAAAGCAAAACAGATTTTAAGAGAAAATGCTAAAATTAATTATAAAGAAATAATTTATAATGATAGAGTTGCGAAGCTTTCAATAGTAGGTGCGGGAATGGTTTCTACACCTGGAGTCACGTATAGAATGTTTAGGGCTTTATCTGATGAAAATATAAATATTTTAGCTATTTCTACTTCAGAAATTAAACTTTCAGTAATTATTGATGAAGATAATATTTTAAAAGCTATAAAAAAATTACACACAATTTTTGATTTAGACTAATGGAAATAAGACCTCATAGAATAATTAAAAGAAAAACTACAAAAAAAATTAAAGTAGGTAAAGTAAGTGTTGGAGGTGATGCTCCAGTAAGTGTTCAGTCAATGACAAATACTCTTACTACTGACATCAAGGGTACAATTGAGCAAATTCTTTCTTTAGAGGAAGCTGGAGCAGATATAGTTCGAGTCTCGTGTCCTGATGAGGACTCAAGTAAAGCACTTAAAAACATAATTAAAGAAGTGTCAGTGCCAATAGTTGCAGATATTCACTTTCATTATAAAAGAGCTATAGAGGCGGCTGAAATGGGTGCGAGTTGTTTGAGAATAAATCCAGGTAATATTGGAGCTAACCATAAGGTTCTTGAGGTAGTAAAAGCTGCTAAAAACAATAATTGCTCAATTCGTATTGGAGTTAATGCGGGTTCTTTAGATAAAAATTTATTAGAAAAATATAAAGAGCCTTGCCCTGAAGCTCTAGTAGAGAGTGCACAACAAAATATAAAACTTTTAGAAGACAATGATTTTTTTAATTTTAAAATAAGTGTTAAATCTTCTGACATATTTTTGACAGTAAAAGCATACAAAGAGTTATCAAAAATTTGTAATTACCCTTTACACCTAGGAGTTACAGAGGCGGGAGGATTATTCACTGGCAGCATTAAGTCCTCAATAGGTATTGGACAGCTTTTGATGGAGGGCATCGGAGATACTATTAGAGTTTCTTTATCTTCAGATCCTGTTGATGAAGTAAAGGCAGGTTATGAAATTCTTAAGTCATTAGGTATCCGATCGAGAGGTGTTAATATTATATCTTGTCCATCATGCGCCAGACAGGCCTTTCCAGTAATTGAAACAGTAAAAATTTTAGAAAAAAAATTAGCTCATATTAAAAAACCCATAAATCTCTCGATAATAGGATGTGTAGTTAATGGACCAGGTGAAGCTGCTCAAACAGAAATAGGTTTGACAGGTGGTGGACAAGATAACAATCTTTTATATCTTTCTGGAATTCCTCATACTAGAGTCCCAAGTTCAGAAATTATTGAAAAAGTAGTTAAACTGGTAGAAGAAAAAACAAAAGAGTAAAATTTACTATGGTACCAATTGATAAAGTTAGAGACATTATTTCTAGACATAATGAGTTAGAAAAAGAGCTTTCATCAGGCAGTATTGACTCTAAATTATATGCAAAAAAATCTAAAGAATACTCAAACCTAGGAACCATTATTAAGGTTGCTAAAGAGTATTTAGACTTTGAAAATGAAAAGAGTGATTTGATAAATATAGTTCAAGATAAATCTAACGATAAAGAAATTATAGATTTAGCACAAAAAGATTTAAATGAAATTACAGAGAAAAAAGAAAAAAATGAGAATGAATTAAAAGTCTTTTTATTACCAAAAGATGACGATGATGGTAAAAATGCAATTGTTGAAATAAGAGCTGGAACAGGGGGGTTGGAAGCCTCACTTTTTTGTGCAGACCTTTTCAAGATGTATGAAAAAGTTTGTTCAAAAAAAAAATGGAAATTAGAAATAATAAATATTTCTAAAAGTGAAGCTGGAGGATTTAAAGAGGTGATTTTTTCTGTAAATGGAGATGATATTTACTCTTATCTTAAATACGAGTCAGGTGTTCATAGGGTCCAAAGAATACCTGAAACTGAAACACAAGGAAGAGTTCACACATCAGCCGCTACAGTAGCTGTTTTGCCAGAAGCAGAAGAAGTTGACGTAGAAATAAAAGAATCTGATTTAAGAATCGATGTTTTCAGAGCTGGTGGGCCAGGCGGGCAATCAGTTAATACAACAGATAGCGCTGTTAGAATTACTCATATTCCTAGTGGAGTGGTAGTTAGCCAGCAAGATGAAAAATCTCAACACAAAAATAAAGCCAAAGCATTAAAAATTTTGAGATCAAGAGTTTATGAAGCTGAGAAAAGAAAAAAGGATCAAGAAAGATCAAGCAATAGAAGAAGTCAAATAGGATCTGGTGACAGATCAGAAAGGATTAGAACTTATAATTTTCCCCAAGGAAGAGTAACTGATCATAGAATCAATTTAACATTACATAAATTAGATGAATTTTTAAGTGGGGAAATTCATGAAGAAATGAACCAAGAGCTTCGATTAAAAGAACAAAACTTAAAACTAGAAAACTTGAATGCATGAATACATTTGAAATAATTAAAGAGGGTTCAAATTTACTTAAGGATAATAATATTTCATCTCATATTTTAGACTCCGAGATATTACTCTCTAAAACTTTAAAAAAATCAAGAGAAGAAATTTTAATTAATCTTGATAAAAAGATTAGTGAAAAAGATGTCTTAGTTTTTAAAAGTTATTTAAAAAGAAGGTCAAACAATGAACCAATAGCCTATATACTTGAAGAAAAAGAATTTTGGAGTAAACAATTCATTGTTAGTAAAGACACATTAGTTCCAAGACCTGAAACTGAGCTTCTAGTAGATCAAATATTAAAAATATATAAAGAAAAAAAAATATCAATTTTAGATATCGGTACTGGTTCTGGGTGTATTATTTTAAGTTTACTTAATAATTTAGAGCATTCCAGTGGAATAGGTATTGATATTTCTAGAAAAGCCATTTTAATAGCCAAAAAAAATGCTTTAAAACATAAACTTATAAATAAAGTAAAGTTTTTTAATAAATCTTTGGAAGACGTTGTATGTAAAAAGTTTGATTTAATTGTTTCTAACCCTCCTTATATAAAGAGAAAAGATATGAAAAATTTAAGTGACGACATTAAAAAACATGAACCCAGAATGGCTTTAGATGGTGGAAATGATGGGCTTGACCTTATTAAAAAAGTTATTTACAAGTCCAAGTATATTTTAAAGACAAATGGTATGCTCGCCATGGAAATTGGAAACGAGCAAATAAAAATAGTTTCAAAAATATTAATTGATAACAACTTTAGAACAAAACACGTTATAAAAGATTATAAAAATAACATCAGATGTGTATTAGCTAATAAAATATAAATGAATAACAATAATAGAAGAAGAAATTATAGGCCTAGACCACAGAAAAATAATTTTAGAAGAAGAGGTGGTTCTTTGAATTCTAGCAACTCCAATAGTTTAAGTAATAACGGCAATATGAGTTTTTCTAGAAATGGTTCAATGAATAATATTCACAATGTAGAAAAAACTATGCAAAAATATCAACAACTAGCGAAAGATGCTCAAAGTAATGGTGATCCAGTTTTAGCACAAAATTACCTGCAGCACGCTGATCATTACTTAAGAAGGTATAACGAACTTAACGAGAAAAGGGAAAATTATGTTGACAAAACAGTTCCTGAAAAAAGTATTTCTAAAGAAGAGACTGCAGAAAAAGAAACTCAATTAACATCTAATTAAAAATTATCTTAAATCACTTAATTTTAAATCAATTTTAATTCTATCTAATTCAAATTGTTTTCTCTCTTCACCTTTTAGTATTTTACCAGATGGAAGCTTGAGTTTTTGAGAGTTTACTTTTTTTCCATTAACGATAACTTCGTAGTGAAGGTGAGGCCCAGTTGATAATCCTGTTGAACCAACATAGCCAATAATTTGTCCTTGTTTAACTTTTCTTCCCTCTTTAATTCCTTTAGCAAACGCTTTCATGTGAGCGTAAATAGTTTCATAAGTTGAATTATGTTTTATTTTTACACAGTTTCCACCACCACCACACCATCTTGCTCTTGTTACTGTTCCAGATCCTGATGCCATAATCGGTGTACCACTTGGAGCAGCGAAATCAGTTCCTCGATGCATTTTGTTGTACCCGAGTATAGGATGTTTCCTCATACCAAAAGAGGAAGATAAACGTGCGCCGTTGATAGGGGTCTTCATTAAAGATTTAGTAATACTTTTTCCTTTGATATCGTAATACTCTTCCTCATTATTATATTTAAAATTATAAAGATTTAACTCTTCTCCATTGACATACATGGATGCATAAATAATTTTACCAGTGTCTCTTACTTTATTATTATCATCTTCAAATTTTTCGTATAATATCTCAAACCAATCTCCTTTTCGAATATCTCTTTGAAAATCAACCTCAAATCCAAAAACCCTTGCAAATTCAACTATTATATTTGGTTCAATCCCAGACTCTACAGCAGAACTGTATAGATTATTTTTAATTGTATTCTTAACTACAACCTCTCTCTTATTCAGTTGTAAAATATTTTTTTTAATTATAAAATTATCTTGAGATTTCTTAATCTCAACACTAGTAGTTTTGTTAATAGGATATATTAAATATACAATTGTATTTGATCCATCCTCTAATTTTTTAATTATAAGAGAAAGTTTTCTTCCTGAATATATGTTTGCTAGTTTTTGCCGTTTTAATTCAACAGATATGTTTTTAATATCAATATTTTTAATCTTAAATTTTTTTAATATTTTTTCTACCGAGTCATTATTTTCAATCACATAACTAATTTCCTCGTATGGACTATTTATTTTTGAAATTAAGTAATTAGTTAAATTATAAAATTCACTTGTTTCTGTAATTTCCCTCAAATTACTTGCATTCTCATTATTTTTTACATTTATTAGATTTGATGAAATAAAAAAAATTGTAGAAAAAATAACCATAAAAGAAATTATTATGAAGGGATTAAATTTTTGAATTTTTAAAGCTCGACCGTTAATAAGTGAAAAAAAGCTATATTTTTTTTTCATAAAATCACCTATTTTTTGAATTATCGTCATAGTTGTTTTTATAAAAATAAGATGATCAATGCAACGCTAGAAGGTTAAAAAAAGCCTTATTTTATTGAATATTTTGGGCAATAAACGGCCTTGACTTACAACTAAATTGTAATAAAACCAGCGCTCACCTCTACGAAATTAATATTTTAACGTAGCTAGGGGTGTGCAGATTTTGAACTTCAAAATCTTAGCTTTTTTAAATTGTAAATTTTTAAGAAGAGAAGTGTGGACGGCTAGGTTAATAAAGAAATTGTCGTACACGCTTTAACGAAAAATAGTTTTGATTAATTTCAAAATTATAAAGCTAGTGTGCGCCGTTATTAAACTTGAGAGTTTGATCATGGCTCAGAACGTACGCTGGCGGCACGCCTAACACATGCAAGTCGAACGCAGTAGCAATACTGAGTGGCAAACGGGTGAGTATAATGTGGGAATCTGCCTTTTGGTTTGGAATAACACGGGGAAACTTGTGCTAATACCGGATAAGCCCTTACGGGGAAAGTTTTAACGCCGAAAGATGAGCCTGCACTTGATTAGCTAGTTGGTAAGGTAAAAGCTTACCAAGGCAACGATCAATAGCTGTTCTTAGAGGAAGACCAGCCACATTGGGACTGAGACACGGCCCAGACTCCTACGGGAGGCAGCAGTGGGGAATCTTGCACAATGGGGGAAACCCTGATGCAGCGATGCCGCGTGAGTGAAGAAGGCCTTTGGGTTGTAAAACTCTTTCGTCGGGGAAGAAAATGACTGTACCCGAATAAGAAGGTCCGGCTAACTTCGTGCCAGCAGCCGCGGTAATACGAAGGGACCTAGCGTAGTTCGGAATTACTGGGCTTAAAGAGCTCGTAGGTGGTTAAAAAAGTTGATGGTGAAATCCCAAGGCTTAACCTTGGAACTGCCATCAAAACTTTTTAGCTAGAGTGTGATAGAGGTAAGTGGAATTTCTAGTGTAGAGGTGAAATTCGTAGATATTAGAAAGAACACCAAATGCGAAGGCAACTTACTGGGTCACTACTGACACTGAGGAGCGAAAGCATGGGTAGCGAAGAGGATTAGATACCCTCGTAGTCCATGCCGTAAACGATGTGTGCTAGACGTTGGAAATATATTTTTCAGTGTCGCAGCGAAAGCATTAAGCACACCGCCTGGGGAGTACGACCGCAAGGTTAAAACTCAAATGAATTGACGGGGACCCGCACAAGCAGTGGAGCATGTGGTTTAATTCGAAGATACGCGCAGAACCTTACCAACACTTGACATGTTCGTCGCGAGACTAAGAGATTAGTCTTTTCAGTTCGGCTGGACGAAACACAGGTGCTGCATGGCTGTCGTCAGCTCGTGTCGTGAGATGTTGGGTTAAGTCCCGCAACGAGCGCAACCCCTACTTTTAGTTGCCACCATTTAGTTGGGCACTTTAAAAGAACTGCCAGTGATAAGCTGGAGGAAGGTGGGGATGACGTCAAGTCCTCATGGCCCTTATGTGTTGGGCTACACACGTGCTACAATGGTACTTACAATGAGAAGCAAAGATGCAAGTCCTAGCTAATCTCTAAAATGTACCTCAGTTCGGATTGTACTCTGTAACTCGAGTGCATGAAGCTGGAATTGCTAGTAATCGCGGATCAGCGCGCCGCGGTGAATACGTTCCCGGGTCTTGTACACACCGCCCGTCACACCATGGAAGTTGGTTACACCTTAAGGCAGAGCTTATACCTCTGACTACGGTACGATCAGCAACTGGGGTGAAGTCGTAACAAGGTAGCCGTAGGGGAACCTGCGGCTGGATTACCTCCTTTCTAAGGAAGACCAAAATATTTCTTTTGGTCTCAAAAAATAAAGTTAATGTGGCCGTCCTCATTTCTCTTCTTACTAATTAAAGTGTCTCATAAATGCTTAGGGGCCGGTAGCTCAGGTGGTTAGAGCGCACCCCTGATAAGGGTGAGGTCGCACGTTCGAGTCGTGCTCGGCCCACCATTTTTCATGGGGGATTAGCTCAGCTGGGAGAGCGCCTGATTTGCATTCAGGAGGTCAGCGGTTCGATCCCGCTATCCTCCACCAATTACAACACTTTTAGTTTTTTTAAATTGTAAATAATAAATATCAATTTTGATTGTTCAAACAGTATGAACAATCAAACAATATCTATATCCGATTGTTCGAATAGATGAACAATCAATAAATATTCGAATAGATGAATATTTAATTAAAAATTTAATTTATACAGAAAATTATTTTCTGTGCATAAATCAAGCGTTTAAGGGCGTATGGCGGATGCCTAGGCACTGAAAGGCGATGAAGGACGTGGTATACTGCGATAAGTTTCGGGGAGCCGTATGCAGGCTTTGATCCGAAAATTTCCGAATGGGAAAACCCACCACTTTATGTGGTACTTCAAACTGAATTCATAGGTTTGAAGAGCTAACCCGGAGAACTGAAACATCTAAGTAACCGGAGGAAAAGAAATCAATTGAGATTCCGTTAGTAGTGGCGAGCGAAAGCGGAACAGGCCAGTAGCAATATTGAGATAACCTAAATAGTTTGGAAAAACTAACCATAGAGGGTGATAGTCCCGTAGGGGTAATGCTTAATGTTGTTCTTGAGTAGAGCGGGACACGAGAAATCTTGTTTGAATATAGGGGGACCACCCTCTAAGCCTAAATACTCTTCAGTGACCGATAGTGAACTAGTACCGTGAGGGAAAGGTGAAAAGAACCCCTATTAGGGGAGTGAAATAGAACCTGAAACCGTATGCCTACAAACAGTCGAAGCTCTTTTTAGAGTGACGGCGTACCTTTTGTATAATGGGTCAGTGACTTAATTTATCCAGCAAGCTTAAGCCGTAAGGTGTAGGCGTAGCGAAAGCGAGTCTTAAATGGGCGTAAGTTGTATGAATTAGACCCGAAAACGAATGAGCTTACCATGAGCAGGTTGAAAGCAGGGTAACACTTGCCGGAGGACCGAACCAGTTGACGTTGAAAAGTCTTTGGATGACTTGTGGTAAGGGGTGAAAGGCCAACCAAATTCGTAGATAGCTGGTTTTCCGCGAAAACTATTTAGGTAGTGCGTTGAGTAAATTGATGTTTGGAGGTAGAGCACTAAAGGGGCTAGGGGAGAGAAATCTTTACCAACCCTCATAAAACTCCGAATGCCAAACATTTTACCTCAGCAGACAGACTGTGGGTGCTAAGGTCCATGGTCGAGAGGGAAAAAGCCCAGATCACCAGATAAGGTCCCTAAATCATGATTAAGTGTGAAAGGATGTGGAGATTCCTAAACAGCCGGGAGGTTGGCTTAGAAGCAGCCATCCTTTAAAGATAGCGTAACAGCTCACCGGTCTAATAGAGTTTCTGCGCCAAAGATGTAACGGGGCTCAAATCATGTACCGAATCTGTGAATTTATAATTTCTTCGGAAATTATATCTGGTAGCGGAACGTTCTGTAAGCCTGCAAAGGGATACCCGTGAGGGATCCTGGAGGTATCAGAAGTGCGAATGCTGACATAAGTAACGATTAACAGAGTGAAAAACTCTGTCGCCGAAAATCCAAGGGTTCCTGCGCAAGGTTAATCCGCGCAGGGTTAGTCGGTCCCTAAGTCGAGGGCGAGAGCCGTAGACGATGGAAACAAGGTTAATATTCCTTGACCAGGTGGAAGTGACGGATTTTGTAAGTTGTTAACTCTTAATGGATTGAGTTAGCCGCGAAGAAGTCCCAGGAAATAGCTCCATCATAAGACCGTACCCGAAACCGACACAGGTGGATTATTAGAGTATAATTAGGCGCTTGAGAGAATGATGTTGAAGGAACTCGGCAAAATGCCTCCGTAACTTCGGAAGAAGGAGGACCCATTTTAAGGCAACTTTAAGTGGGTGGCACAAGCTAGGGAGATGCGACTGTTTATCAAAAACACAGGGCTCTGCTAACACGTAAGTGGATGTATAGGGTCTGACGCCTGCCCGGTGCTGGAAGGTTAATGCGATCAGTGCAAGCTGATTTCTGAAGCCCCAGTGAACGGCGGCCGTAACTATAACGGTCCTAAGGTAGCGAAATTCCTTGTCGGGTAAGTTCCGACCTGCATGAATGGCGTAACGATATCTCCGCTGTCTCCAACATCAACTCAGTGAAATTGAATTCTCCGTGAAGATGCGGAGTTCCCGTGGTTAGACGGAAAGACCCCGTGCACCTTTACTACAACTTTATATTGGTGTTAGGAATGATATGTTTAGCATAGGAGGGAGACTTTGATGCTTTGGCGTCAGCTGAAGCGGAGTCACCAGTGAAATACCTCTCTTATTATTCTTGACATCTAACTGCATGCCGTAATCCGGCTGCAAGACATTGTATGGTGGGTAGTTTGACTGGGGCGGTCGCCTCCCAAAAAGTAACGGAGGCGTGCGAAGGTAGGCTCAGAACGGTCAGAAATCGTTCGTAGAGTGCAATGGCATAAGCCTGCCTGACTGCGAGACTGACAAGTCGAGCAGAGTCGAAAGACGGTCATAGTGATCCGGTGGTTCTGAGTGGAAGGGCCATCGCTCAACGGATAAAAGGTACGCCGGGGATAACAGGCTGATACCCTCCAAGAGTCCATATCGACGAGGGTGTTTGGCACCTCGATGTCGGCTCATCACATCCTGGGGCTGGAGCAGGTCCCAAGGGTTTGGCTGTTCGCCAATTAAAGTGGTACGTGAGCTGGGTTCAGAACGTCGTGAGACAGTTCGGTCCCTATCTGCCATGGGTGTAGAAGAATTGAGAGGATTTGTCCCTAGTACGAGAGGACCGGGATGAACATACCACTGGTGGACCGGTTGTAGCGCCAGCTGCAGTGCCGGGTAGCTAAGTATGGACGGGATAACCGCTGAAAGCATCTAAGTGGGAAACCCACCTCAAAACTAGTTCTTCCTTTAGAGCCGTAGTAGACCACTACGTTGATAGGCTGGATGTGGAAGCGCGGCAACGCGTGTAGCTGACCAGTACTAATAGCTCAATTGGCTTGATTTATGCACTGAAAAAAATTTTTAAAAAATTAAATAAAATTGATAATCATTTAAAAAAGCCTGCATTAATGCAGGCTTTTTTTTTGCATTTGAAAAAAAAATACCAGATCTGGTAGTTTTTTGAATTTAAAGCATATTATATCATTTTATTTCTTTACTGTTCAACTATTGAACAATATATTGTTCAATTATTGAACAATGAAAAAAATTAAAATACAAGATAATTTTGAAGTTCTAAGAAAAATATACAAAAATCCTGATAAGTCTCAAAGAAAAATGGCCGAGGAACTTGGCTTTAGTTTGGGTAAACTTAATTACTGCTTAAAATCACTTAAAGCTAAGGGGCTTGTAAAAATTAATAATTTTGCAAAACGAAAAAATAAAATTAATTATATTCAATACATACTTACTCCTAAAGGAATTGCAATACGAACTAAATTAACAATAGATTTTATGAAAAGAAAAATTAAAGAATATGAAGATTTAAAAAAAGAAATTGTACAAAATAAAGACTAAAAATGTGGATAGTAGCTAAATTAAACAACAATTTTAAAATATTTACAAAAAATTTTTTGAATAAAAACAATGATGTAAAGTTTTATAATCCTTTAATTATAATAAAGAAGAAAAAATTCAATAAAATAGTAGATTATGAGTCTCAACTTTTAAACAAATATATATTTTGTTATCATCAGAAATTCGCTGATAAAGAATACATTTCTAAATTTAAGTTTATACCTGGTTTGGATTTTTTTCTCCCAGGATATGAAATCGCGCAGGACGAAATTAATAATTTTATAGACAATTGTAAAAAATCTGAAAATGAAAAGGGTTATTTAAAAAACTCTTTCTTAAGAAATTATGATTTTAGAAAGGGAAAATTTCTTAATGGACCATTTGCCAATATGTTTTTTGAGATTATAGAAAAACAAAAAAATAAAATTAAGATTAAAGTTTCAAATAAAGTTGCATTTGTAGAAGACAGTAAAGAATATTTCTATCAACCTATTTGATAAGAAAATGTATATAAAATTTTGCTACAAACCAAAATTTGTAAAGTGCGGAGCTTTGAAAAAATGAAAAAAAATTTTATCGCTATCATTTTAGCAAGAGGAGGATCAAAAGGTATAAAAATGAAAAATTTAACCAAGATCAATGGTAAACCATTAATATATTGGTCAATAAAAAGTTGTTTAAATTCCAAAAAAATTCACTCAACTTGGGTTAGCTCAGACAATATTAGAATTCTAAATTATTCAAAAAAAATTGGTGCTAAAATTATTTTACGACCAAAAAAATATGCAAAAGATAATACTTCATCAGAAAAATCGTGGCTACATGCAGTGAATTTTTTAAAGGATAAAATAAATTTTGAAAATATAGTTGGTCTTCAGCCCACTTCTCCAAAACGAGATTATGACGATTTAGATAATGCAATAAAAATATATAAAAAAGACAACCTTGATAGCCTTTTTTCTTCAACGGAAATTCTGGATAGATTTGTTTGGAAAAAAAAGGGGAGTAAATTAATTCCTAACTATAATTACTTAAAAAGACCCAGAAGACAAGATTTGCCTACCACCTATTTAGAAAATGGCTCATTTTATATTTTTAATAAAAATAAGTTTTTGAAAGTCAAAAACAGATTATTTGGAAAAATTGGGGTTTATCAAATGAAAAAGACCAATAGCTTTCAGATAGATGATAAAATTGATATTAACATATTGAACTTATTATTTAAGGATAAAAGCAAATGAATGAATATAAAGATAAATTTATAAAATTAAATAAATTAAAAATTTTTAATATAGATGCTCATAAACTGAGAGGAAAAAATTTTTTTAAAAATATTTTTAATTATAGAAAAAAAATATACAAAAATGAGAGACACAGAATAAAAAATAAAAAACAATTTCAATGTAATTTATGTTCTGCAAGCAAAGGTGATATTTTTTTATCATGGAAAGAAAAATATAAATTAATTCAATGTAAATCTTGTAGCACTGTTTCAGCAAATTTATTTCATAAAGATGAATCAAAGTTTATTAAGTCTGTTTATAATAATAAAAATTACACCAAGAAAACCTTTTTAGATATTTACAAAAATTATGATTATAGAAAAAAAAATTTTGGTTTAGAAAGATTTAATTATTGCATTAAAAGATTAAATTTAGGAAGAAAAAGTAAAGTTTTGGATCTTGGCTGTGGAATGGGGTATTTTGTAAGTTTTCTAAAATCAAAAAAAGTTAATGTCAAAGGATTGGAACCATCAAAAAATATTGCAGAATTTTGTAAAAAAGAACTTAAGTTAAATGTGTCTTCAAATAAACTTAGGGAAGAAATTAATAATAATTATAATTTAATTACACTTTTTGATGTGCTTGAACATCTGAAAAATCCCATAAACTATCTAAAAGTAATTAGAGAAAAATTAAAACCAGGCGGATATTGTGTAATGTACACTCCAAATATTCACTCTTTCGCTTATGCATTAATGGGGTCCAAACAAAATGGAATATTGCCTTTTGAGCATTTAAGTTTTTTTGATAAAAAATCAATTAATCATTTAGCAAAAAAATCCAAATTTAAAGTATATAGTGTGGAAACATTCGGTTGGGACTTAATGGATTATATGCTATTGAAAGAATACGAAGATAAATTTAGATATTCTAAAAAATTAAAAGAACTATGTGATTTATTACAGCCAGTACTAGACAAACAAGGTTTAAGCAATCATTACCGAATAACATTTAAAAAATAATGCATAACTCAAAAATTTTTATCATAGCTGAAATCGGCATAAATCATAATGGTGATCTAGACTTAGCAAAAAAAATGATTCTTGAAGCAAAAAAATGTGGAGTAGACGCTGTAAAATTTCAGAAACGAGATATAGATTTAGTTTATTCTAAAGATGATTTAGATAAAAAAAGAGAGAGTCCATGGGGAGATACTCAAAGAGATCAAAAATTTGGTTTAGAATTTTCAATGCAAGATTATGAAGAGATCGATAAATATTGTAAAAAAAACGATATTATTTGGTTTGCATCAGCATGGGATACTAACAGCTTAAAGTTTTTACAAAGTTTTGATTTAAAATTTAATAAAATCGCATCAGCAATGATAGTCGATAAAACTTTTTTATCTGAAGTTGCAAAAGAAAAAAAACATACATTTATAAGCACAGGAATGTGTGACTTAAAAAACATCGAAGAGGCTGTTGAAATTTTCAAAAAAAATGACTGTTCATTTGAGTTAATGCATTGCGTATCAGCTTATCCATTTAATGACGAAAACGCAGATCTGGGACTTATTAACTACTTAAAAGAAAAATTTAAATGCGATGTGGGTTATAGCGGTCATGAAAAAGGAGGATACGCTATTTCTTTTGCAGCTTCCGCTTTAGGAATTACTTCTTTAGAAAGACATTTTACACTTGATAGAACAATGTATGGAAGCGATCAAGCAGCTTCAATCACACCAAAAGCTTTGAAAGATCTAGTAGCAGGAGTTAGGACTATAGAAAAAGCAGTAGCACATAAAGAAAACAAAACTATGTTGGAAATTGAAAAACCGGTAGCAGAAAAATTAAGAAAACATTTAAAATGAAAGATTTTGATCTAGAAATTCAAAAATCAATTCAATCTAAGTTAAAATTGTTAGACTTTAAAAGTGAAGTTAATAAAGCAATTAAGTTAATTTATAACACATTAAAAAAAAAGAATAAGATATTAATTTGTGGTAACGGAGGATCAGCAGCTGATGCGCAACATCTGGCAGCAGAATTTTTAATAAGATTGAGACCAGAAGTTAATAGAGCTCCCTATCCTGTAATAACTTTAGCTCAGGATACATCAACTTTAACTGCATGTGGAAACGATATTGGATTTGAAAATATATTCTCAAGAAACCTTGAGGCTTTACATAAAAAAGGTGATTTATTAATAGCGTTATCAACGTCTGGAAATTCAAAAAACATTATTAAAGTGTTAAAAACTGCAAAAAAACTTGGTTTAAAAAGCATTTCTCTATTAGGGAACAAAGGAGGACTAGCCAAAGGCCTTTCTAGTTTTGATTTTATTGTTCCCGAAAAAAATACAGCCAGAATTCAAGAGTGTCATATTTTTTTAGGTCACTTTATTTTTAAAAGTGTAGAAAATCTTTTATTAAGAATTAAAAATTAAATTTAAGTGAAAAAAAATTTGTTAGTTATCGGAGACAATAAATTCTCCATAAATAAAAATCACATTTTATATTTTTTTAATGAATTTTCATATGATTTATATAAAGGAAAATATAATTCACAAAAAATTCTTAAATTTATTAATAGTTATAAAGACGATGCAAAATATAAAAAAACTGACGAGAGATTTTTAAAAAAAAGAATTTTAAGGTATAGAAAAGAACTAACTATTAAACTAAATAAGATTCATAAATTATCATATGATAAGAATTATTGGGGTATTATTTTAGATAAGTATCTTTTTATTATTTTACAAGAAATTTTATGTGATAAAAAAACTATTGAAAAATTTTTAAAGAAAAAAAAAAATTTTACAGTTCATAAAGAGTTAATAAAAGTAGATAAAATAAATTCACTCAATGATTTTTTAAGATTTGAAAG
>JAOHFJ010000008.1 GCA_028097945.1 Candidatus Pelagibacter sp. | reverse complement strand
TAAAATCTCCAATGTTTTTAGTAAATAGAGATGAATTTAAAGACTACCTCTCTAAGAATAAGAGACCTTTCATGTCAAATTTTTATAAAATCGTAAGAACTAAAACAAATTTACTAATGAATAAAAATGGAACACCTAAAGGAAATAAATGGAGCTTTGATGAAGATAATAGAAAAAAACTTCCTAATTCAATTAAGATTCCTGAAATATCTAAAATAAAAGATACAAAAGATACAACTATATTAAAGAAATTTATAAGTTCTAATTTTAAAGATCATCCAGGAAACACTGACAAATTTTGGTTTCCTACAACAAGGAAAGATGCAAATAAGTGGTTAGATGAGTTTTTAAAGGAAAGAATAAAGTTATTTGGGGACTACGAAGACGCCGTGACTGATAAATCTAATACTGTTTTTCATAGTGCTTTAAGTCCTCTAATAAACTTGGGCTTAATTACACCTGAAGAAATTATTACTAAATTAAAAAAAGTTGAAAGCAAAGTGCCTATGAATTCTCTCGAGGGTTACATACGACAAATTATTGGCTGGAGAGAATTTATGAGAGGAATTTATCAAAACTATGATCAAAGGTTAGAAAAAACAAATTTTTTTAATCATAATCGTAAAATGAAAAAATCTTGGTATGAAGGTACCACAGGTCTAGATCCTCTTGATCATGCGATCAATAATGCTAAAAATTATGGATGGTCTCACCACATCGAAAGATTGATGATTCTCGCAAATATCATGAACCTTTGTGAAATAAATCCAAAACAAGTTTATAAATGGTTTATGGAAATGTTTGTAGACTCTTCAGACTGGGTAATGGCTCCAAATGTTTATGGAATGGGTTTATTTAGTGATGGTGGAATATTTGCAACCAAACCTTACATTTGCGGCTCAAGTTATTTTTTAAAGATGATGCATTTTAAAAAAGGTCCATGGTGTGATGTTATGGATGGATTATATTGGAAATTTATAGATGGTCATAAAAAATTTTTCTTAAAAAATCCGCGTCTTGCTATGATGGTAAGAATTTCTGAGAAAATGAATAAAGAGAGAAAAATGAGAATTTTTAAAGCAGCAAATAATTTTATAAAAGAAAATACAAATGGTTAAAGTCTTTTTTAATAATTCATGTAACATATGTAGAGCTGAAATTAATCATTATAAGAAACACTCTGATGGTAATTTAGAATGGATTGATGTTACTGATAATCAAGGTGCACAACAATTAACCTCAAAATCATACAAGGACTTATTAAGACGAATGCATGTAATTCAAGATGGAAAAATAATCGATGGAGCAGAATCTTTTTTAATAATTTGGAAAAATATACCTAAATATAATTTCTTGTATAAAATCTTTAAGATTAAACCTTTGTTTTTCTTCCTAAATATTTTTTATGAAATAGCAGCTTATTTTCTTTTTATAAAAAATAAACATTTATTATATAGTGAAAAAAACTAACTTAACGAAAAAAATTTGCCCAAAGTGCAACAAACCTTTTACTTGGAGAAAAAAATGGAGGTTGAACTGGGATAGAGTAAAATACTGTTCTAAAAGATGTGCTTCTAAGTAATTTTTTGAATTATCTTTGGTATATTTGATTTGAAATTAAAATAACCTTTATTAGAAAACTGCCAGCAAAATTCATCTCCTTCTCTCACTATAAAATTATAATTCAAATTCTTCTTTTTTTTTATACTTTTTATAAATGATAAATTTTCTCCTATAGAAGGGTAAATTACATCCAGATCTTTTATTTCATTTGTCAATTTATCAAAGTTGATTTCATCAATTATTTTAATTTTTGAAAATCTATTGGCTTGGTCTTCAATAATTTTTTTTTTAAAATTGATTACCTTTTCATCAAATTTAATTTTTCGTGTTTCATTACTAAGAAAAACGCAATAAATATTTTGATAATCTTTAAGATTTAAAGTTTCAATATTTAATTCGCTTTCAAAAAATATAAGAGTTTTATTTTCTAAATCTTCTTTATTTATTTCTAGAGATGATAGTTTATACTCTCTCTTATCAACTAATGGTGTGGCATCCTCATTTAAACTAATATCTCTATATTTATTGTTTGTAAATTTAGCAATATTCCATCCTTGAGCGACATAATGCTTTCCTTTAGTTTGAAGTCCAGCAACCCACCTCCAACTCAATGTGTTAGAAGCAGCATCTCCATCATATAAATATTTCATAAAAAACTCTGCACCTTTTTGCCAAGGTAAGTTTAAAGTAAATATCCAAATACTAGCGAACCACATTCTAGTATGATTGTGTAAGTAATTGTTTTCTTTAAGCTCATTCACCCAATCATTAAAGCATAGTATTTCAGTTTTTCCAGATACTGCAGTTTGATAATTTCTATCCTCTTCAATACTTTTAAGATCCTCAATAAAGTCAGTCCAAACTTGAGGTCTAAGTTCCAACCAACCTTTCCAATAAACTCTCCAAAATATTTCTTGAATATATTTTTCAACTTTCTGATAAGGAAATTTACTTAAAACTTTTTTTACAACATCATATTCGGTAATTAGTCTATGCGAAATATATGGTGATAAACAAGATACATTTTTTCTATTAGCAGGTCCAAAATCGAAATTTCTTTGTGAAGAATAATTTACAATTTCTTTATTGATGTAATTTTCTAAATCTTGGAGAGCCTCCTCTCTTGTAGTTTTGAATTTCACTCTTCGTCCTCGTCTCTCCAGCCGTCCATAAACATTTTCCAGCACGCAAAAGTTACGCAAGGAATTCCCACGCAGAAACCTAAAAGAATTCCATTTTTTGGCCCCAGATACATTGAAGCTATGTGCGTTGTTCCAATTGGAATAACAGTTAATACTAATAAAATTATCAAAAGTCTGTATGGGTAAGGGGGTCGTTTCATTAAATAGTATTTCCTTGATCCATAGGTATTGATACTGCCGATGTAAACCAACAATTATTACAATTTTTTTCAGAAGCTTTTTGAACATGCCATTCATAAAATAATAATTTTTTATCTTTTGCCAATATTTCAATTTTAAAAATATGTTTGTCAGGAGTATTCATTAGTAAATTAATTTTATGTGAGGAATGATTGAGCAGCGGTCTATATTGAGCTCCATAAATCATAATTCTAAATCTTTCATACGGTCCTGTAATTTTTTTATTATCAGGATGGGCAAATAACCAAGTTTGTTTTATACCTTCGTCGTTTTTATCATTATCTTTTAGTGCCTCTAATTGTATTTTAACTACATCATAAGGTAACAATTTTTCATTAGGACTTATAATTTCTCCGTTAAGCTTACTGCTAAATAAAATTATAACAATAAAAAAATATATTTTTTTTAATTCCATATCTTCTTTAAAGTTTCCTCTCTTTGACAGCCTTTTTTATACATTAAATATCTTATAAAATTTTTTTCATAATAATCTTGATGATAAGTTTCTGCTTTATAAAATTTTTCAAATTTCCAAACTAATGTGACAATTTTTTTATTAAATATTTTTTCTAATTTTCCAAATGAATTATCAATAAGTTCTTTTTGTTTCTCATTATCAAAAAAAATTACAGATCTATAACTTTTTCCCTTGTCACAAAACTGACCGTTGGCATCGAATGGGTCTATATTTTTCCAATATATGTCTAAAAGTTTTTGGTAATCAATCTTAGCCGAGTCATAAGTGACTTCAATTGCCTCTACATGTCCCGAGTCTGAATAAATTACATCTGCATATTTTGGGTTCTTTAAGTGTCCGCCAGAATAACCAGAAATTGTTGAAATTACTCCCTCCACTTGATCGAATGACTCCTCCATACACCAAAAACAACCACCTGCAAAATAAGCTTTTTTTTCCTCAGCATGTAAAGCTGGATTTATGATTATTAATGTGACGAATAGTAAAAAAATTCTCATTTTAAATATGTTATATTAATGAATATGGAAAACGATGGATTTATTGTCATAGAGGGAATTCATAAAAACCCTAACAATATTGATACTATTGATGAGAAAACTAAAAAAATTCATGGCCCATTTAAAAAAAAGCAGGCTGAAATTTTTGCAAAATCTTTAATACAAAAAAACGTAGATAATTTTTACCATAGAGCTTGGGTTATTAAGGAAGGACTGGAAATTAATGATGTATGTGAAGAATGTAAAAAAGAGGAAGAAAGCGTTAAACAAAATTTAATTATGCATGGCTACAAGATTTGTAAAAGTTGTAATCTAGCAAAAACAATATTCCCTATTTAAATCCCTTTGAATAAAACTATCACTAAGAATAAGAAAAAAGCTTGAAACAACCAAGAAACTACAACAACTCCAAAAGCTTTCCAAAGACTATCGTAATCTAAAGCTGCTTTTACTGCTACAACCATGCAAGCAAGCATCCAAAAAGCAGAACCAATAAATGTAACTGTCATTAACTCTGGTGTAATCCCAAACACTCTTATTAATCCAGGTGCACTTGAAAAACCTATTGTTCTTAAAAGTTCTCCGTGGTTACTTTTTGTTTTAACTCCACCAAAAAGCTTTACTCCAACAAAATAAATTACATACGCCCACACATACCAGCTTAATAATGAAAGAGCTGGCGCAATAAGAAAATTAGAGGCCCCTAAATGAATTGAACCAACACCTGCGGCCAAACTAGATAAGACTACTACAGCACCTGCTTGAAAAGTTGCTTTTTTATCTTTTTCTACTTCTTCGAATAACTCAATATCAATTTTAATTGCTCTAAATACTCTATTAAAAAATATATTTATCATTTTATTTTTTGGTAAATGGCTTTAACAAATTTAGAATCTTATTATGCAAAATTTTATTGGATGTTGCTAGAATATTTCCACCATTCTCAGCTGGTTCATTCTTCCAATTTGTGACTATTGCCCCAGAATTTTTTATTATTGGTATCAAAGGAAGTATATCATAAGGTTTTAAATTTGCTTCAATAACAGCATCAACTTTTCCCTCAGCTAATAAACAATAATTGAGCGCATCAAAACCAGCTAATCTAAAAGACCAACCAAATTTTTTAATCACTTTGCGTTGTTTTTCATAACTTAATGTTCCGTGAAAATTTCCAATTATCTTAATTGTTTTTAAATTATTATTGTTAGATGATTTTAAAATAAATTTTTTTTTATTTTTATAACAATAAGATTTTTTTTTATCATTAATATAATATTTATCTAGTTCCGGAAAATTAGCTAAGCCTATAAAAGATTTCTCTTCAAATGATAAACTTATTAAATTTGACCATGTAGGTGCTCCAATAACAAAAGCTCTTGTGCCATCAATTGGGTCAATTGACCATTTATAATCATTTGATGAAAATTTATCTTCAAACTCCTCTCCTATAATAGAGTCTTTTGGAAACTTTTTATTAATTAGTGATCGTATATATTTTTCAAATGCTCTATCAAAATTAGTTACAGGATCAAAATCTTTTTTTGACTTTGATTTATTGCTTACTACCAAACCAAACTTTGATTTTGTTTTATAAAATAAGTTCAACTTAGGTGGTAATTTTTTAAGAAAGTTGAATGGTTTGTTATAATCCATTATGTGTATATAGCTTAATTTAAAAAAAAATATATATGAAAATATCAAAAAAATTTGAACCTTTACTCGCAGGACTATTTGCTTCAATAATTATTGGAATTCTATCTTTTCTTAGCTTTGAAACATCCACAGGTTTTTGGTTAATGTTTTCTTTTGGATCGTCCACTTTAATTGTATTGGTATTTCATGATAGTGAATTTGCTCAACCTGCAAATGTTTTTTTTGGTCACTTATTAGCAATCGTTATAGGAATTCTTTTTAATGAATTTTTTGGGATGTCTTACCTAACGCTTGGGTTATCTGTAGGAACCACCGTAACACTAATGATGTATTTTAAAATTATACACCCTCCTGCAGCCGCGAACCCGTTAATAGCATTATTTGCTGATGTATCATTGAGTTATATTGTTTTTCCTGTAATAGTTGGCTCAATAGTCATCATTGTTTTATCTGTAATAATAAATCGGTATCTCCTGAAAAGAAATTACCCAGTTAAATGGTTTTAGTTTAATAGAAAAATTGAACTATTGAGAATTAACGCGTAACTTGACCAAGCTAAATAAGGGATCATTAAATAAAAGCTCATCTTATCTTTAGAAAAATACTCTTTCATTAATATTATAATAAATATTAGTATAATTAATAAATTTACTAGAGCTATACCAATTAAGTGAAAACCAAAAAATACTATGCTCCATGTGCTATTAAAAAATAAATGAATAAAGTAAATTTTTAATAATTTTGTTTCAAAAGATTTAATCCAAACTTTCCAAATCGCACATGACATTAAAAAATATAATGTTGACCATACAGGAGCAAAAACCCAGCTTGGAGGATTAAAACTTGGTAAAATGATTTGTGAGTACCAGGGTTCTTTAAAAGTTGTTGTCGCATAACTACCAATCATCGGTGCTATAAATGTTATTAAAAGTATAATAAGTAAAGATAAGTATTTATTTTTCATAACTTTATAAGATATAACTAATTTATGTCTGAAAATCAGAAAAAAATTTGGGTTACTGGAGCAAGTAGTGGTATTGGCAGAGCAGTTGCTGAAAAATTTGCAAAAGAAGGGTGGAAAGTAGCAGTGTCTGCAAGAAGAGAAGAAATACTAAATGAAATGTCAAAAAACAAAAATATTTTTTCATTTCCTTTAGATGTAACTAATTTTGATAATTGTAAGAGCACATTCAATAAAATATTGGAACAATTTGGAAATATAGATATTTGTTTTTTGTGTAGTGGAACTTATGATCCTAAAAAAGAACAGGAAATTAATATTGAACAAAATAAATTTGTGATGAATGTAAATTATTTTGGAACTCTTAATTGTGTTAAGTCAGTTGAAGAATATTTTAAAAAAGAAAAAAAAGGACATATCTCAATTGTATCTTCAATTGCAGGGTATAGAGGATTACCAAATTCGAGTGGTTATGGGCCATCAAAGGCTGCTTTAACTAATTTTGCCGAAAGCATCTACTTTGACTTTAAAAAACACAATGTAAAAGTTTCAATAGTATCACCGGGTTTCATAAAAACTCCTTTAACAGATAAGAATGAATTTCCAATGCCCTTTTTAAGATCTCCTGAATTTGCTGCGGACAAGGTGTATGACGGATTAGTTAAAACTAATTCTTTTGAGATAGATTTTCCAAAACAATTAACCTTTACTCTTAAATTTTTAAGAATTTTACCTTACAAAATCTATTTATTTTTAGTTGATAAATTGGTTAAGCGTTAATCTTTAACAAACATCACGGTCAACTCAGCAACTTTTATGCCAAATTTCGTCATTGTGGCTCTATTAATTGCAACTCGTTCATCTTGCATAAATATCCAATCATCAAAAGTAATTTTTATATTTTTTCCTTTAACTGGAACTAATAAAACATATTCAAATTTAAATGCTGGACCATAAGAATACCCTTTAGCTTTACCGACTACATCTGATGCTGTGCCTTCATAGTTATGTTCGTCTATTTTAGTAATTGTCCATTGTCGAGTTTGTTTTTCTCCATCAGTCCAATTAAAAACTTCGTCTAAAATTAATTGAGAACCGTCCCATTTACCATTTAGATCGGCTTTAAATTGTCTTGTTACTTTTCCTGATCTATTTTGAAGAACACCCCAGGCTTTTACATTTCCCGATAAATAATCTTCTATTACTAATCTTGGTTTTTGATCTTTAAAATCTGTTGGTTTCATTGTATTTGCACATCCTGTTAATATTAATAAAGTAAAAATTCCTATTAATTTTTTCATTATATTACTTATTCGACATCGAAAATTGAATCAAGTCGATGTTTTTAGATTTAAACCCTGCTTCACAATAAGAAAGATAAAATTCCCACATTCTCTTAAAAGCTTCGTCAAAACCTAATGGAGCAATATTACTCCAAACTTTAAGAAAATTTTCTCTCCATGTTGCTAGAGTTTTAGCATAGTCATCTGGATAAGAATTAACTTTTAAAAGATTTAGATTATTTTTTTTAATTAATGATTTCATAAAACCAAGCGAAGGCAAAAATCCACCTGGAAAAATATACTTTTGAATAAAGTCTTCACTACTTCTGTATCTTTCAAATAAGTCGTCTCTTATAGTTATTCCTTGTATTGCAACTGCTCCATTTATGTTTAGAGATTTTTTAATTGTCTCAAAATATTTGTCTAAATATTTTTCACCTACAGCTTCAATCATTTCAATTGAAGCTATTCTGTCATATTTCTCATTCAGATCTCTATAATCTAAAAACATTACATTTACTTTGTTGTTTAAGCCTGCCTCGTTTATTCTATTTTTTGTAAACTCGAATTGTTTTTTAGATATAGTTATACAGTCTATAGTAACATTATAGTTTTTAGCTAAGTATTCAGAAAAACCTCCCCAGCCACAACCTATTTCTAAAACTTTATTTCCATCTTTAACATCTAATAAATCAATAAGTTTTTGATATTTGTTTTTTTGAGCTTTTTCCAAGTTATCATTAGGTTTTTCATAAACTGCGCTAGAATATGTAAGAGATTTATCTAACCATTTAGAAAAAAAACTATTACCTAAATCATAATGTTTAGAAATATATTTTAGACTTTTTGATTTGGTGTTAGAAGCAAAAATTTTTTTTATAAAATTTTTAATTTTTTGAATTCTTAGACTCCCTGAAAATGAGTGGACTAATCTTATATTCCTTGCTGTTAACTCAATAAGATTTGTGAGATTAGTAGAGTAAAAGTCTTTACTCATGTGTGCTTCACCTAATGCAGAACTTCCACCAACAATTATGTTGAAGTAGAATTTTTCATTGTTTATCTTTATATCAGCTGTGAGTTCATCTTCTAGATTTCCAAAATGAAAAACCTGTCCATCATAATTAATTAGTTTTAAACTTCCGTATTCTATTTTTTTAAGTTTATTTAAGACAATTTTTTCTGAAATTTTGAATAGGCTCATTTAATTTTCCTCGTAACTTAAATTATTAATAATTTTTTTTTCTCTCCCTCTGTATATTGCCCCTTTTTTCCATAATAAAAATGCTTCAAAATGTATCGAGCTTATAATCTTAAACGTCATTAGTGGATATTTAAAAAAATTTATTAGTAACTGCTTGAATGAAAATTCTTTTTTGTCACCTACTTGGGTTGCGGTAAGAACTGTCCCTGAATTATCTGTTTGTTTGATAAATACTGAAAGCCTCTTATTAGGATTTAAAAGTTTAAAATTATAATAAGTGTTCATATCCATAAAAGGAGATACGTAAAATTTTTTTTTACATTGCTGCTCAATTTTCTCATTCTTAGTAACTTTAAAAATATATGTATGTTGTTCATTAAATGTATTTTTCACCTCATAAAATATCGCTCTTAAATTTTCTTTCTCGTAACAATAAAATATACTCAGAGGATTAAAAACATATCCAAAAATTCTTGGATAACAAAGCAACTTTATCTTTGTTATTTGATTGCTAATATTAAATTTTTTTAAATTTTCAATAACCCACTCTTTCAAAAAACTTCCGTCTCTGGCTCCATGATCTTTATTGTAAAAACTAAAAACATTAAATTTGTTAAAAGAAAATATACTTATTTTTGCATCTAGTAACTCAAGTTCATCTAAATCAATTAATAAAGAAAAAGTTTTATATTTTAATTCGTGTTTGACAGGTTTAAATCTATGATGTGTTACAAGACCATTGTATATACAAGAATTCATTAATTTTAAAATTTTTCTAATAAGTTTATTGAGGATTTTAAACCATCTTCATGAAAACCGTAACCAAAATAACTTCCACAAAACCATGTCCTTTTTTTACCTTGGAGAGAGTGTAAATCTTTTTGTAAAGCTACATTCTCTTTATTAAAGTATGGGTGTGTGAAGTTTACTTTTTTTATAATATTTTCTTCATTAATTTTTTCTACAGGATTTAAAGTTAAGAAATAATTTTTTTCGGTCTTAAGATTTTGTAATTTATTAAGCCAATATGTAACACATGTTTTATTTTCTTTTGTAACTGAATTCCAACTTGACCATGCAGATTTTCTTTGAGGCATTAAATTTTTATCTAAATGTAAATAAGCATTATTAGAAACGTATGAAAATTTTGTTAAAATCGCTTTTTCTTCTTTGGTTGGTTCATTTATCATTTTAAGGCTTTGGTCTGCGTGAGAAGCTAAAACTACATGATCATAATCTATGTACTCATTGCCAATTGAAACCCTTACATTATTTTCATTTCTTACAATTTTGTTAACTTGATAATTTTTAAAAACTTCACCACTTATTTTGTTGAGGATTTTATTTACATAAGTCCTGCTACGATTAGTAACTGTGTACCATTGTGGTCTATCTTTTAATTTAAATAATCCATGATTTATAAAAAAATTTAAAAAAAGTTTTAAAGGCATATCTTTTGCTTTTTCAAAGGGCATAGACCATATAGCTGCTACCATTGGAATAATATGATACTCAATAAAGTAATTTGAAAATTTTGATTTATTTAAATATCCACCTAATGTTTCTTCCGTAATATTTTGGCTAAGAAGTAATGGAGCTTTTTTGTAAAAACTAATTATTTCATTAATCATTTTTAAAAATTTAATATTGAACAAATTTTTTTTATTTGCAAATATTGCGTTTAAATTGCTTCCACCATATTCTACATTTGTGTTTTTTATAGAAACAGCGAAAGACATGTTGCTTTTTTCAAACGGAACATCTAATTCCTGAAAAAATTTTATTAAGTTTGGATAAGTTAATTCATTAAAAACAATGAATCCTAAATCAACTGGTGTAACTTTATTATCTTCTTTAATGTCATAAGTATAAGAATGACCTCCAAAATGATCATCTTGTTCAAATAAATCAACTTTATGTTTTTTCGAAAGATAATATGCTGCAGAGAGACCTGAAATCCCCGAACCAATAACTGCTATTTTCATTATTTTCTTCTACGCAGCTTCATCTTTGTACTCATCCATAGAAGGACATGAACATACAAGATTACGATCTCCATATACATTGTCTACTCTTGCAACTGGAGCCCAATATTTATTATTCTTAACAAACTCATTTGGAAATGCTGCTTCCTCTCTTGTATATTTGTGTTTCCATTCGCTCGTGGCACATTCAATATAGGTATGAGGAGCATTCTTTAGTGGATTATCTAATTTATCAAATTTAGATGCTTCTACTGCATTTATTTCTTTTTTAATTTTTATTAACGCGTTACAAAATTTATCTATTTCCTCCAGATTTTCACTTTCAGTAGGTTCAATCATTATTGTACCAGCTACTGGCCAAGACATCGTTGGAGCGTGATAACCAAAGTCGATTAATCTTTTTGCGATATCCTCCTCCGAAATTCCCGAGCTTGCCTTTATAGGCCTAATGTCAATAATACATTCATGTGCAACATTTCCATTTTTGCCAGTATATAAAACTTTAAAATCCTTGGATAATTTTTTAGAAATATAATTTGCGTTAAGTATTGATACTTGAGATGCTTTTTTTAAACCTTCGGCACCCATCATTTTTATATACATCCATGAAATAGGTAAAATGCTTGAGCTACCCCAAGGAGCTGCTGAAACAGCACCCATGCCATTAATTGGTCCTGATTCTTTTATTACCTCATGAGTTGGTAAAAAATCTGCTAAATGCTTAGAGCAGGCGATCGGTCCCATGCCTGGTCCTCCACCTCCATGCGGAATACAGAAAGTTTTGTGTAAATTAATGTGGCATACGTCAGGTCCAAATTTACCTGGCTTAGCTATTCCTACTAAAGCATTCAAGTTAGCTCCATCCATATAAACTTGACCACCAGACTTATGTACGATGTCACAAATTTCAATTATCTTTTCTTCAAAAACACCGTGTGTTGACGGATACGTTACCATTAATGCGGCTAAATCTTTTGAATGTTTTTCAGCTTTATCTTTTAAATCTTTAATATCAACATTTCCATCTTCATCACAATTTACAACAACAACTTTCATGCCGCACATTTGAGCGCTCGCAGGATTTGTTCCATGAGCAGAATTAGGAATTAAACATACGTTTCTGTTTGCTTGATTATTGCTTTTATGAAATTTTCTAATTGTCATTAAACCAGCATATTCTCCTTGCGCACCTGAATTTGGTTGTAAGGATACAGAATCATAACCTGTTATTTCTTTGAGATCATTTATTAAATCATTAAATAATATTTTGTAACCTTTCATTTGTTCAATAGGTACAAATGGATGTGGTAAAGAAAATTCCTTCCAAGTAATTGGTATTAGCTCAGCTGTTGCATTTAATTTCATAGTGCAAGAACCTAAAGCAATCATTGATCTATTAAGAGCAATATCACAATCCTCAAGTTTTTTAAGGTATCTTAACATTTCAGTTTCTGAATGATATTTATTAAATACTGGGTGAGCTAGGTATTTTGAAGTCCTTAAAAGATTTTTTGGTAAATTTTTCAGCTCTACTTTTGTATTTTGATCTAAATTTTTCGATATCCCAAATATTTTTAATAAAGTATTTACATCATTAAGTTTTTTTGCCTCATCAAATGCGACGGATAATGTGTCTTTATCAACTTTTCTTAAATTTATTTTTTCATCATAAGCTTTTTTAAGGATAGTTTCTGTTTTTTCATTTGTTTTAATTGTTACAGTATCGAAGTAATGATCGCTTAATATTTCAAATCCTCCATTTTTAATCTCATCTCCAAATAATTTTGCTAAAGATGATGTTCTATTGGCTATTTTTAAAATTCCAACTGGACCATGATAGATTGCAAAAGCCGCAGATATTATTGCAAGTAATGCTTGAGCTGTACAAATATTACTTGTGGCTTTGTCCCTTCTAATATGTTGTTCTCTTGTTTGTAAAGAAAGCCGATAAGCTTTCTTACCATGTCGATCAACAGATACGCCAATAATTCTCCCAGGCATTGATCTTTTGAATTCTTCTTTCGTCGCAAAGAAAGCTGCATGAGGACCACCATAGCCCATGGGAATTCCAAATCTTTGCGCACTACCTACTGCAATATCTGCTCCTAATTCTGCTGGTGTTTTTAATTTTGTTAATGCTAATAAATCGCAAACTAAAATTGCTTTACCGTTTTTTTTATGAATTTGGCTAATACTTTCGCTAGGGTCTTGAATATCTCCCAGTGTTCCAGGATAAGCTAAAACTCCACAAACAATGTCTTCTTTTATTTTGTTTAAATCTTCTTTTTCGTTTCCGATTACGAGTTCTAGTCCAAAAGGTTCAGTTCTAGTTTTGATAAGATCAATAGTTTGTGGATTACATGAATTTGAAACAAATATTTTTTTTGAATTATTTTTATCTAAACGTTGGCTGAGTCCAACCGCCTCTGCTGTAGCAGTAGCTTCATCAAGTAAAGAAGCATTAGCGATATCCATACCTGTCAAATCTATAATCAATTGTTGAAAATTTAAGAGCATTTCTAATCTGCCTTGAGCAACTTCAGGCTGATACGGGGTATAAGATGTATACCATCCTGGATTTTCGAGAATATTTCTCAGAATTACATTAGGTGTGAAAGAGTTATAGTAACCCATCCCTATAAAGTTTCTAAAAATTGTATTTTGTTTGGATATAGATTTTAATTTTTTTAAAGCATCATTTTCTGAAAGCGGTTCATCTATTTTTAAATCATCTTTCAATAGAATCTTTTCAGGAACTGTATTATCCATCAAATTTTCTAATGTTTTATATCCAACTGCATTAAGCATTTTTCGTTGCTCTTCTTCAGAAGGCCCAATATGTCTATAAATAAATTCTTTTGAATTATTATCTATCATTTAGCTTGGATTCTCCGCACAAAATTTGTCGTAATCTGCTTTGTTCATTAATGTGTCTAACTCAGATTTATCTTTAATTTTTATTTTAAAAAACCAACTTGCTCCTTCCGGATCAGAATTTACATTTCCTGGATCATCCACAATCGATTTATTTCCCTCTAAAATTTCTCCTGAAATTGGAGAGTAAACATCACTTGCTGCTTTAGTGGACTCAACAACAGCAGCTTGACTATCTTTCTCAACTGTTTTACCTGGTTCAGGAACTTCAACAAAAACAATGTCCCCTAACATTTCAGTAGCATGTTTTGTAATACCAACAGTTGCCATATCACCGTCAAGTGAAACCCATTCATGTTTTTTTGAAAATTTTTTTTCACTCATTATTTATTTGCCCCTTTGTTATTTAACATAGCTCTTCTTAAAAAATGGAAGTTCAGAAACTTTACCCCCATGTTTCTTTCCTCTTACTTCTAATTGAATTTTTGTACCAATTTCTGCAAATTTTGTATTAATATAGCCCATTGCAACTGGTGCGTTTACGCTAGGACCAAAAGTTCCACTAGTTATTAAACCAATCTCTTCTCCACTTTCAGAAAAAATTTTAGTATTTTCTCTAGCAATGACTCTTCCTTCAGGCAAAATACCAACTCTTTTTTTTTCACTACCATTTTCAATTAATTTTTTAATTTTATCCCAACCATTAAAGCCACCTTCTATTCTTCTTCTCTTAGCAATCGCCCATTTTAAATTAGCTTCAATTGGATTAATCTTTTCATTTAAATCGTGACCATATAAACATAGTCCAGCTTCAAGTCTTAATGTATCTCTGGCTCCCAATCCCACAGCATTTACTTTATTTTCTTTTAAAAATGAAATGAGTTTTTCAACTTTATTATTAGGAATAGATATTTCAAAACCGTCTTCACCAGTGTATCCTGATCTAGTTATATATAGGTTTTCGTTATCAAATTTAAAATTATCACCAGTCATGAACTTCAAAGTTGAAACACCAGGAACAAGTTTTTCTAAAATCTCAACTGCTTTTGGTCCTTGTAATGCTATTAAAGATAAATCATTATTTAAAAAATACTTGTGATTTTTATTTAAAAATTTCTCAATTTGTTTTACATCGTTTTCTTTGCATGCTGCATTTAAAATGATGCAGAATCCTTTAGAAGTTTTTGTAATAATTAAATCGTCTATAATTCCTCCTTCGTTATTTAGTAAGAAAGAATATTTAGAATGATTTAAATTAAGAGATTTAAGATCTGCTGGAATAATTTTTTCTAAAGCATCAGCTAATGTTTCGTCTCCCTCTAAAAAAAACTGCCCCATATGAGAAACGTCAAAAAAACCTGCGTATGATCTTGTTGAAATATGTTCTTTTACAATTCCATCTTTATATTGAATTGGCATTTCGTAACCCGCAAAGGAAACAAATTTTGCTCCAAGATTTTTATGGCAATTATATAAAGCTGTTTTTTGTACTTCCATAATAACTCTTTTCTAGCCCCATCTGTCTATGTACCTGAGAGATTTAATCCTTCGGTGAGGCCAAAGCCTGCTTTCCAGAGTTATTACGGTAACGGTCCTTTTGCCTGAGAGTTTCCGGGGTGGTTGCTCCTTCGGCGCCAAATATTGGTCTCTCCCGTTACACATAGACTTTCATCGAAAAGAACCAAAATGTCAAATATAATTATTATGATGTGACTTTATTTTTATCCAAGCTTTTTAGGATTATTGCAGCGATTATTACACATCCTCCAATAAGCACACTCAAAGGTGGTATCTCATTTAAAAAAATCCATACCCATATAGGGGCGAACAAAGTCTCTGTTAGCATTAAAAGACCGATGGTAGTAGAAGGAGTCGTTCTTGAACCGATAGTGATGCAAATAAATCCAAAAGCTAGTTGAGGAACACCAAGAAAAAAACCCATTAAAATATCATGGCTAGTAAATACTAAAGACTCTGAAAGAATTAATCCATAAATGATACTAAAAATTCCTGAGTAAAAAATTGCAGGCACCATATCTAAATTTTTATTTTTTCTTATGATCATTACTAATATTGAAAAATTTATTGGGATCGCTAGCGCAACGATATTTCCTAAAAAGGAACCAGATGAAAGGGAGTCTCCAATCATGATGGTAATTCCTCCCATTGCTAATAAGATTGAAAAGAAACTTACCAATGAAACTTTCTCTTTTAAATAAAAAAAACCAAAAATTGCTAAAAACATTGTTTGAGTGCTTATAATAAATACAACATTAGCAACTGTAGTGATGCTCATCGAAACTACGAATGCGATAAAACTCAAAGACATTACTAATCCTCCAAGGACAGCGGGGTAACCAGCATCTTTTATAATCTTAATTGTATTTTTTTTGTAAGTAGCAGTTAAGAAGATCATTAATGCAATCATAAAGAAAACGGATCTCAATAATAAAATTTGCCAAACAGTTGCTTCTTGGAATGATCTAATTATAAAGCCACCCCAACTTAAACAAAAACCTCCAAACAAAAGAAGAATATATCCTGGGATCTTATATAAAAATTGCATTTAGAACTTTCTTAGAATCTTATTAAAATAAAACTTTAAAGTTAATGATCTTAATATCATAAAACACAAAAGTGAGAACCATAATCCATGATTACCAAAATATTTAGTCAAATAAATAGATATAACAATGAAGCTAATAACAGAAATTATCATTGCGTTTCTCATCTCTTTTGTTTGTGAAGCGCCGATAAAAATACCATCAAGTTGATAACAGAAAGATGCAATAGGCGGGATTATAATTACCCATATGAAATGTTTATAAGAAATAAATCTTAATATTTCTATACTTGTAATGATATTAATTATTTGTTTGAAAAAAATTATATAAACAAATGATACTATTAGTGCGGTAATAAAACTAATTTGAATAGAGTTTTTAACAACAGACAAAAAAGAATTTTTAGCTTTTCTGCCAATAGTAAAACCCACTACTCCTTCAGTAGAAAAAGCATAAGCGTCTAAAAAGAAAGCTGCTAAAATAATAAATTGCATAAGTATAGTGTTTACAACTAAATAGTCTTCTCCAAGTTTTGAGCCTAAATATGTGACCCATAAAAATGAAAAAGTAAGAACTAAAGTTCTAATAAAAATATCTAAATTAATATTAAATAATTTTAATAGCTTTGATTTTATAATCAGTTTTTCAAACCTAGGTATTAATTTAAATTTTTTGATAATGAATCGGTAGGTAAATAAAGTGAAAATAATTGCTGTTATAAAACTTGCAAATAAAGTACCGAGAGCAACACCAAATACATCTAGATTGTAAGATAAAACTAAAATGGAACTAAAAATTATGTTCAAAATAGATAAGATTACTATCATTAAGCTAGATATCTTCGTTTTTTGTATTCCAAGATAAAATCCGACCAAAATGTAAATCGCTAACTCTGCTGGGACTGAAAAAACTCTTACATTTAAATAAGTGTTAATTAACTTTTGTGTTTCAGTAGATGTGCTAAAAAAATGTTGAATAGAAATATTAATTAAAGGTTTTAAAATTATAATAACTAGGGCTATCGCCATAGCAATTACAAAATTTCTTAATAAAGTTTTTATAATTTCTCTGTAATCACCTCTACCGTAAGCTTGAGAAACAATTCCGACAGTGCCCATTCTTAAAAAACCAAAACTCCAAATTACCATGGTCATTACCGAAGTAGATATGCTCGTTGCCGCCAAATATTTTGTATCTCCAAGATTCCCCATTAATCCAGTGTCCACTATTCCCACCAAAGGAATTGCCAAGTTTGAGAAAAAAACTGGAATGGACAATAAGATTATTTGTTTTTTAGAAAATTTTGATGAATATTTTGATAATTTCATTTTTCTTCTTTAAAATATTTAATTATGCTTATATACACCTCTTAAGACAATGTTAGAGCAATTATTTATTACTTTTCAGATACTTATAATTGATGTTGTGATGGCCGCAGACAATGCCATCATAATAGGCCTTATTGCTGCAAACTTTGCACCCGATAATAGAAAAAAAATTATTGCGTGGGGTGTAGCGGCTGCCTTTATTTTTAGAATATTTTTCGCAACAGGTGCTAATTACATATTTGAATTTGCCTGGGTAAAAATCCTAGGAGGATTGCTTTTAATTTGGGTGATAAATAATTTAAGACAAGATTTCTTTGGTCAAAATAAAGTAAGATCTCCACAAGTAAAATCAAAAGAAACAAAAAGTTTCTCTACAGGAGTTTATCAAGTTTTAATTGCTGACTTAACTTTAAGTTTCGATAACGTGTTAGCTGTAGTAGCTGCTTCTAAAGGCAATTTTCATATAATGGTAATTGGTCTTTTATTATCAGTTTTTCTAATTGCTACTCTTGCAAGTTATTTTGCTGACTTTATAAAAAGACATCAATGGCTTGGGTATTTAGGTTTAATTGTAATTTTAATCATAGCATTGCAGTTGATAATTGGTGGTCTTGTAAACTATGAGGTCCTATCTATTAACGAGAAATTTAAATTTCTATTCACAATATGATAGATTTTTGCGTTCTAGGGTCAGGCATTGCTGGCTCTACAATAGCAAATCTTTTATCTAAAAAATACTCAGTTCATGTCTATGATAAGGCTAGAGGTCCTGGTGGAAGATCATCAAATAAAAGATTTAATAATAATTTAAGCTTTGATCATGGAGTTCAATATATATCTCCAAAATCAAAACTCTTCACTAAATATATTCAGAAGCTTTATAAAAAAAAAATATTAAAAAGTTGGGATGAAGGTCATTTAGATTTTACATTTGAAAAAAAACCGCTGTCTACAAAATATATAGGTAGAAGGGCCAATAACGATTTAGTTAAATATAATTTAAAAAATATCAAACAGTCATTCACTTCACCAATTGAAAAAATTGATTTTAAAAAATATTTCTGGGAAATTACTTTAAAAAATAAATCAAAACATCAATTTAAATCACTAATAATAACTTGCCCTTTTCCTCAATTAAAAAAATTAGCAAAACATTATTTAGATAAGAATATATTAAAACTTAAAGTTCAGATGCAACCTAATATTACGGTAATGCTTGCTTTTAAAAATCAAAAAACTCTTCCTATTAGTTCGATAAAATTTAATGATGACATTTTAGCTTGGGCTGCTAATGAAAATAGTAAAAAAAGATTTAAATCAAATATTAATTTATGGACACTTCAGGCTACGCTTAAATGGTCAAAAAAAACTATTAACAAATATAAAACTGATAAATCAATTATGAATCAATTGATAACACGCTTTATAAAATTAACAGGATTTGAAAAAAATAAAATAATCTTTAAAAAAATTCATGGTTGGAAGTATTCATATAATTATGAGAAAACACCCTACTTAAGTGTTTGGAATAAAAAAATTAATTTAGGTGTTTGTGGAGATTGGTTAAATGGTCCAAAAGTTGAAAATGCATGGCTAAGTGCGAATGATCTATCAAAAAAAATTAAGTGATTAAAAAATACCTTTGCTGCTTTTGGATTTATCTTTTATTGAACTTTTAACCTCTACATTTAAACCCATTAAGTCTTTAGCTTTTAATTTAGGAAGATTTTGTACAAGTTTTAAAAATCGCTCTGACTCTTTTTTAGAAATTATCCCATCAGTTAAAGTTTTGAATTTGTTAATATATTCTTTTCGTGTAAAAGGTCTTTTTCCTGCTGGATGGGCATCAGCAACGTTTATTTCCTCTGAAATTGTAGATCCGTCTTTCATGGTTATTATTACTTTTCCACCAAAACATTTATTATCAGGATTTGGATCATGATACTTTTCTGTCCATCTTGAATCTTCTCTTGTTGAAATTTTTTGCCAAAGTTCAACTGTGCTTTTTCTTTGTGCTCTTTGAGGTGTATAGGATTTCACATGGTGCCAGGCTCCATCTTCAAGTGCCACGGCAAAGATGTACATTATAGAATGATCTAAAGTTTCCCTACTCGCTTTTGGATCCATTTTTTGAGGATCATTTGCTCCAGTTCCGATTACATAATGAGTATGATGACTAGTTTCAATTACAATATTTTCGATGGCACTAACATTAGAAATCTTTTTATGAAGGCTTCTTGCTAGATCAATTAATGCTTGAGATTGATATTCTGCTGAGTGCTCTTTTGTATAAGTTTCAAGAATTGCTCTTTTAGACTCATTAACATTAGGTAACGGAACTGTATATTCTTTGTCTGGTCCTGATAAAACATAAGCAATAACACTGTCTTCCCCCTCGTAAATTGGTGATGGCGCACCTTCGCCTCTCATACATCTGTCAACAGCTTCTACCGCAAGCTTACCGGCATGAGCAGGTGCAAAGGCTTTCCAGCTAGAAATTTCTCCTTTTCTAGATTGTCTTGTTGAAACAGTTATATGTAATGCTTGTTGAACGGATTGATAAATTTGATCTGTTTTTAGATTTAATAAACTTCCTAAACCAGCAGCAACGCTTGGTCCTAAATGAGCTATATGATCAATTTTATGTTCATGTAAGCAAATGCCCTTAACTAAATTAACTTGCACTTCATAACCTGTAAGTATTCCTTTGATTAAATCTTTTCCATTGCATCCTTTTTGCTGTGCAACTGCTAGAATTGCTGGAATATTGTCACCTGGGTGACTGTAATCTGCTGCTAAAAAAGTATCGTGATAATCTAGTTCTCTCACAGCAGTTCCGTTGGCCCATGCAGCCCATTCACAATCCACTTTAATTTTTGGGTTTAAACCAAAGACAGTTGCTCCTGATTTTCTAGAGTGAGCTAAAGCCATTGCTCTCGCTGAAACAACAGGTCTTCTATTAAATGAAGCGATAGCAACCGAAGCATTATCAATTATTCTATTGATAACCATTTCAACTGCATCTTTATCTATTTTTGCTTTATCTGATGCGATCTCTGCGATTTTCCAAGCTAATTGATCTTCTTTTTTTAGATTTGATTTTGATGGATGAACTTTTACTTTTATATCTCTCATTTAGTTGGCAAGCATATTTCTTAAAACATACTGCAAAATTCCTCCATTTTTGTAGTACTCAACTTCATTAGCTGTATCAATTCTACAAAGCATTTGAATTTTTTTACTCGTTCCGTCTTTATATTTAATCTCACAAGTAACTTCTTGTCTTGGTTTTACTCCCTTATCAATATCAACAACTGATACTAATTCTGCACCAGTTATATTTAATTTCTTTCTATCAAAACCCTCTTTAAATTGTAATGGTAAAACACCCATTCCAATTAAATTTGATCTATGAATTCTCTCAAAGCTCTCAGCTAATACAGCTTTAATTCCAAGAAGCTTTGTTCCTTTAGCTGCCCAGTCTCTTGATGAACCAGTTCCGTATTCTTTGCCAGCCACAACTACTAAATCATTATTTCTTTTTTTGTATTCCATTGCAGCTTCATAAACACTCATTACTTTTCCATCTGGCTGTAGTGTTGTAAATCCACCCTCAGTGCCTGGCGCCATTTCATTTCTTATTTTAATATTTCCAAATGTTCCTCTCATCATTACTTCGTGATTTCCGCGTCTAGCACCATAAGAGTTAAAATCTTTTTGTTGAATTTGATGCTTCATAAAATAATCACCTGTAGGACTTTCTTTTTTAATACTTCCTGCTGGTGAAATATGGTCTGTTGTAACTGAGTCAGCTAATAGCAATAATATTCTAGCATCGTTAATTGGTTTAAAACCTTCCGGTTGGTCTGGTAAATTATCAAAAAATGGTGGTCTCTTTACATATGTGGAATTAGCTTCCCAATTATAAATATCGCTATCTGTTGTATTAATAGCCTGCCATTCTTTAGGTCCTTCTGAAACATTTGAATATCTTTGTTTGAACATATCTGCGTTTAAAGAACTCAACATTAAATCTTCAATTTCTTTATTGCTTGGCCAAATATCTTTTAAGAAAACATCTTTACCATCTTTATCTTTACCAAGTGCAGTCTTGTACATATCAAAATTCATATTACCCGCTAAAGCGTATGCAACAACAAGCGGAGGAGATGCTAAATAATTTGCTTTAACATCTGGATTTATTCTTCCTTCAAAGTTTCTATTTCCTGATAAAACGGATACTGCATAAAGATCGTTCTTATTTATCGCATCAGAAATATTTTGATTTAAAGGTCCTGAGTTACCAATACAAGTAGTGCACCCATAACCAACTAAATTAAAACCAAGTTCATCTAAATATTTATTTAAACCAGCTTTCTCTAAATAATCTGTCACAACTTGTGAACCTGGTGCTAATGAAGTTTTAACCCAAGGTTTTACTTTCAATCCTTTTTCATGAGCTTTCTTTGCTAAAAGACCTGCACCAATCATTACGCTAGGGTTGGAAGTGTTTGTGCAAGATGTTATTGCTGCTATTACAATATCACCATCTTTTACACTAAAGTCTGTACCTTCAACTTTAGCTTCGATAGCCTTATCTCTTTTTGCATTTTCTTTATAAACTTTTGCAAAAGCAGTTGAGGCTTCTGTAAGTAAAACTTTATCCTGTGGTCGTTTAGGTCCAGAAATGCTTGTTACTACACTGCTAACATCTAATGAAAGAGTATCTGTAAATACAACATCATTGCTTGCCCAAAGCCCTTGTTCTTTTGAATATTTCTCGACTAGTGATATTGTTTCTTGATCTCTTCCAGATAATTTTAAATATTTAAGAGTTTCATCATCAACTGGGAAGAAACCACATGTAGCTCCATATTCAGGAGCCATGTTTGCTATTGTTGCTCTGTCAGCCAAAGTTAAATTTTTTAAACCTTCGCCATAAAATTCTACAAATTTTCCAACCACACCTTTTTTTCTTAGCATTTCAACAATGATTAAAACTAGGTCTGTTGCAGTTGTCCCTTCTTTTAATTTTCCTTTAAGTTCAACTCCAATAACTTCTGGAATTAACATTGAAATAGGCTGGCCTAACATTGCAGCCTCTGCTTCTATTCCACCAACACCCCAACCTAAAACAGATAGACCATTTACCATAGTAGTATGACTATCAGTTCCTACTAAAGTATCTGGATAGGCATATAAATCATTTCCACTTTTCGAAGACCAAACTACTTTGGATAAGTATTCTAAGTTTACTTGGTGACAAATTCCTGTTCCAGGAGGCACAACTCTAAAATTATCGAATGCTTTTTGTCCCCACTTCAAAAATGAGTATCGTTCACCATTTCTTGAAAATTCTCTCTCAACATTTTGATTGAATGATTTACCTGAAGCATATTCATCTACCATTACAGAGTGATCTATAACTAAATCGACAGTAGATAGTGGATTAATCTTTTCTGGATTTTTATTTTTATCTTTTACAGCGTCTCTCATTGCTGCTAGATCGGCGATTGCAGGGATTCCGGTATAATCTTGCAATAAAGTACGTGCTGGCCTGTAAGCTATTTCAGTGTTTGATTTTTTGTTTTTAATCCAATCTTTTAAAGCTAGTATTTGTTTTTTATCTACAGTCACATCATCTTCATACCTAAGAAGATTTTCCAATAAAACTTTTAGTGATTTTGGAAGTTTTGATATTCCATCTAGTCCATTTTTTTCTGCTGTCTTTAAGTTGAAATATTTAAAATCTTTTCCAGATGAATTGAGAGTTTCGAGAGATTGAAAAGAATTTTTACTATTAAATTTCATGCGCTATACATAGAACAAAATCACACAAACGATAAGTAAAAAAGACATTGTATAATTAAAATTCTTAATAAATTTATCACTTGTGGCGAATTTTCTCATGTATTTTCCCATCAAACACCAGCCCGTTTGACTTCCAACAGCCATTAAAAACCAAAGAATAGTTAAAACAATTGAGTCTCTTAAGTAATTATTTTCCGTATCAACAAACAAAGATATTGAGGTAAGGCCAACAATTATGCTTTTAGGATTTACGAATTGAAAAAAGAAAGTATTTATAAAAGTAACTGGTTTTGGATCAAGTTTTTTATCTTTAGTTTGACCGCCAAAAGATAACTTGTACGCCATGTACAAAAGATAAATTGAACCTAAAACTTTAATTATAGTTTGTATAAATTGATATTTTTGAAAAATAGAGACTGATCCAAGTTGCAATAATATTATTAAAAGTGTCCATCCGATAATGACACCTAACATTGTAGGAATAGCTTTTCTGACGCCAAAATTAAAAGCTGTGTAAGATGTCATGATGTTATTCGGTCCAGGTGAAAAGGCTGTTGCGATCCCAAAAAGGATCATGGGAAATAATTGAGATGTCATTTAATGTTCTGCTCTAAATCTATTATGACAAGCTGAACAGTTGCTCCACATTAATTTTTTTTGAATTGCACCAAGATCATCAGCGGTGTCTATTGCTTTTGCAAGTTTGAGCATATCATCTGATGCTTTTTGCATTAATGCATTAAACTCTTCTTTATTTTCCCAAATACTAGGTAGCGCTTCTGTTTTGAAGCCTTCTTTTGTATTTTCAGGAAAATAATCTAATAATTTTTTATAATTATCTGAAATTTTTCTCATTAAAGGTTTAGCTTCTTCTTTTTTACCTGATCTTAATAAGATAGAAATTTTTTTTCCATTTTGATAATTTTCACTAAACATAGCTTTTCTTCCTTTGATAATGTCCTCAACACTTTGGGCATAAACAAGCGTTGAGCCAAGAATAAAAGTAAAAGTGATAATTAATAATTTGAATTTTTTCATAAGTTGTTAGAATAATAGTATGCAAGTTTTTAATAGTTTTGGCAAACATGGTCTACTGGCTAAATTGTTTCACTGGATTACTTTTATTATCTTAATTCTTCAAATACCCTTTGGTTTTTACTTAGTAGGCTTAGAGTTTTCAGATAGAAGAATAGATCTAGAAAATATTCATATTCTAATTGGAATTACAGTTTTTTATATCACTTTGATTAGATTGATTTGGAAATTTTTTAATCCAAGCACTACTGATGGAAATAGTTTTTTTAAAGGTCAAATTTTTATAGCTAAGGCAAATCATTTTTTACTTTATTTAAGTATTTTCACTATTACTATTTCAGGAATTTTGAAAAAACTTTATATGGGAGAAAGGCTTAATTTTTTATTTTTTAAATATGGATTTAATCAAGATAATTTTAAATTAGCAGATACTTTTTATGAAGTTCATATCTACGCAAACTATCTCTTATTAGCGCTTGTAACTTTGCATATCTTTGCTGTTATTATTCATCATGTTGTTTTTAAAGATAAAATTTTAAATAAAATTACTTAATGACAAGCTTCGTTGTACTTTTTTAATCTCCAGTAATTGTAAGGCCAAGGTGTTACAAAACCAACGGCTAACATTATCGGAACAACCCACCATGTTAAAATTGCTCCACCTGTTAAAAAATAATCAGTAGCGTTCATTGCAATTTCCATACTCACCATTGAAATTAAACTCATGCCTACAGCAGTTTTAAAAGCTTGTTTAAAAGAAAAATTCTGTCTTAATAAAATTATAGTTTCTAAAATAATACTTGTAATAATACCATTGATAATAGCTAAAACCATGATTGCTAGAACTGGGAAAGGAATTTTGGTTAATTGAAAAAATAAAATTGTTCCAAAATCACCAATCGAACATCCAAGTAAACACCAAAACGTATTTTTTGCGCTTCTAGACCAAGTGTGTTTACAGCTCCAATTGAATGTTTCAGAACTCATTATGCGATGTCTAAACCATTATCAGTTTTCTGAGATGGGTGCACTAGGACAACTTTTCCATCTTTTTCAATAGCTCCAAGCACTAAAACTTCAGATACAACACCAGCTATATTTTTTGTTGGAAAGTTACAAACTCCTATTACTTGTTTGCCTACTAAACTTTCAGCGTTGTAGTAATGGGTAATTTGTGCTGAAGATTGTTTAATTCCAATCTCTTTTCCAAAATCAACTTTAACTACCAAAGAGGGCTTTCTAGCTTTTTCATTAACTTTTACCTCTAAAACAGTGCCAACTTTAATCTGCACTTTCTTAAAATCATCATAAGTTATTTCCATAATTTCCTTTCTATAAATAAAAAAGGGGGCCTAAGCCCCCTTTTAAATTAGTTAAGCAATTGGTTTACAGCTCTTTGTATTTACCTTTGCTCCACTCATAAAATACATAACCTGGTAAGCTCACGTCACCTTTTCTGTCAAAGCTTAGTGAACCGATTACAGTATCAAACTTACCTTTTTTCATTACTTTAAGCACTTTAGCAGGATCATTTGTTCCAGCTTGCTTAGCAGCTTGTTCGAATACTTGTAACGCAGCATATGAATAAAGAACATAACCTTCTGGCTCAATACCAGCAGCTTTAAATTCTTTTACAACACTTGCAGCAGCAGGGTTATTTCTTGGATCTGGAGAGAAAGTCATTAACGTACCTTCACCTGCATTTCCTGTGATATCCCAATATTCAGCTGTAACTAATGCGTCACCGCTGATTAATTTAGTTTTCATACCTTGATCTCTCATTTGTCTTACGATCAAACCACCTTCTGTGTGGTAACCACCAAGATATACTGCATCAATATTATTTGATTTTAGTTTTGAAACTAAAGCAGAATAGTCTTTTTCACCTGCTGTATAAGCTTCGTACATAGCGTCTTTAAGGCCGGCTTTCTTCATGTTTTTTTCTAGTCGCGTCTGCTAAACCTTTTCCGTAAGCAGTTTTATCATGAAGGATAGCTACTTTTTTACCTTTGTAGTTTTCAGCTAGGAATTTACCAGCAACTTCACCTTGCTGATCATCTCGACCACAAACTCTAAAAGTATATTTTCCACCTTTGTCCGTTAACGCTGGATTTGTTGAAGCTGGTGAAACTTGAATAATTCCTTCTTCATTGTAAACCGCAGAAGCTGGAATTGAAGAACCAGAGCAGAAGTGACCTGCAACGTAAGCTACACCTTGACCAGCAAATTTGTTGGCTACAGCAACAGCTTGTTTAGGATCACAAGCATCGTCTCCGATTTCTAATTTAACTTTCTCACCATTAATTCCACCTTTTTTATTAACGTGCTTTAACCACATTTCAGCACCAGCTTTTAACTGAGCACCAAATGAAGCGTACTGACCAGACATAGGTCCAGCAGAAGCAACAACAACATCAGCTTTAGCTGATACTGTTGCAAGCATTAATGTTCCGGCAATTAATGAAAGAAGTTTATTGAACGTTCTTAACATATTATTTCCCTTTGTTATTAATTAATTAATTATTGATATTGAACACCTTAATTACAAACTTGTAAATATGAAAAAAAGTTAATTTTTTGCCCCACCTTCAAGATAAGCAGCTTGTATGTCTTTATTTTTCAGCAACTCTTGACCTGAACCCTTAATGGTCACCTTGCCATTTACTAGTACGTAAGCTCTATCTGCAAGTTCCAATGCTTTTTTCGCATTCTGCTCAACAAGAAAGATAGTAACATTTTTTTCTTTGTTGATATTTTTTATAGATACAAAAATTTGATTTACTAATTTTGGTGCAATACCAAGTGAAGGTTCATCTAATAAAAGAACTTTAGGTTTACTCATTAAAGCTCTTCCAATGGCTAGCATTTGTTGTTCTCCGCCTGAAAGGGTTCCCCCTCTTTGCGTTTTTCTATCACTCAATACAGGAAATAAATCATAAACTTCCTTAATATCATTTTCAAAATACTTCCCTTTTTCATTTGCATGAGCACCTAATCTTAAATTCTCTTCTACAGTTAGTCTTGAAAATATTCTTCTTCCCTCTGGCACCTGACAAATACCCATATCAACTATTTTATGAGGTTCTGTGTTTTCAATATTTTCACCATTAAAAATGATGTTTCCTCTTTTTGCTTTATTCACTCCGCTAATCGTCATTAGCAAAGTTGATTTACCTGCTCCATTAGAACCAATTAATGAAACTATCTCACCATCATTCACTTCAAGATCTACACCTCTCAAAGCTTGAATTTTACCATAAAAAGTTTCAACGTTTGAAATTTTAAGCATTATTCATCTACTCCTAGATAGGCTTCGATAACTTCTTTGCTATTTTTAGTTTGATCAGCTGTTCCTTCAAATATTTTCTTACCATAGTTTAAAACAACAACGTGATCAGAAATCCCCATAACAACACTCATATCATGTTCAATTAATAAAATTCCTGTTTGTTTTTCTGTTTTGATAAACTTTAGTAATTTATTTAACTCAGCAGACTCTTTTGGATTTAATCCTGCAGCTGGTTCATCTAAGCACAATAACCTTGGTTCAATACACATTGCGCGAACTATTTCTAATTTTCTTTGATCGCCATAAGGAAGGTCTCCTGCATTATCATCTGCTCTATGAGTTAAACCAATTATATCTAACCAGTATCTTGCTTTATCGACTGCTAGCTGTTCTTTGTCTCTATAGGTTTTAAGATTAAGTAAGCCAAATAAAGAATAACCAGAAGCAGCCATTAATTCATTATGTTGAGCAACTAATAAATTTTCAAGAACTGACATTGCTGGGAATAATCTAATATTTTGAAAAGTTCTAGCCACCTTCGCTACATAAGCAATTTTAAAGTCTGTATATTTTCTTAATGAAATTTTGCTATCCTCTTTATGTAAGAACATTTGACCATTAGTAGGTTTATAAAATCCTGTTAGACAATTAAATACAGTAGTTTTTCCTGCACCGTTAGGTCCAATGATAGAAGTTATTTGATTATTTTTCGCATCAAAACTTAAATCATCAATTGCAGTCAATCCACCAAACTTCATTGTCAAATTTTCAACTGATAATAAATTGCTCATTTCTTATCTCCGTGCATAAGAATAGTTGGCTTCCTATTTGCTAATATTCCTTTTGGTTTAAACACCATTATTAAAACCATCGCTCCACCAAAAGCGATCATTCTATATTGTTCTAAGTCTCTAAATATTTCTGTAATACCAATTAAAAAAATTGATGCCAAAACTACACCCGTTTGAGATCCCATTCCTCCTAAAACAACAATTGCTACGATGATTGCTGACTCAATAAATGTAAAACTTTCAGGACTGATAAATGCTTGTCGAGTTGCAAAAAAAGATCCAGCAAATCCTCCGAACATAGCTCCTATTGCAAACGCTGTTAATTTTGTATTAGTTGGATTAACTCCAAGTGACTTACAAGCAATCTCGTCTTCTCTTAAAGCTTCCCAAGCTCTACCAACTGGTAGCTTTCTAATTTTGAGTGTGAAGTAATTTGTAATTAACGCTAATACTAAAATTAAATAGTATAAAAATATTATTCGATGCATCGTCGAGTATTCAAGATTAAAGAATAAATGAAAGCTAGTTTCTCCTTCATCAGGAGATCTTTTAAAAGGTAATCCAAAGAAAGATGGACGTGGTATACCTGTAATTCCATCTGGTCCATTTGTTACCTCATACCAATTGATTAGAATTATTCTTATAATTTCTCCAAAACCTAATGTAACAATTGCAAGATAGTCACCTCTTAATCTTAAAACAGGAAATCCAAGTAAAATTCCAAAAAAGGCTGCAAACACTCCAGCTAAAGGCAAACATATCCAAAATGACCAGCCAAATGTTGTAGCTATTAATGCATACGAATAAGCGCCAACCGCATAGAAAGCCACATAACCTAAATCAAGAAGACCTGCTAATCCAACAACAATGTTTAAACCCCAACCTAACATAATGTAGGTCAAAATCATTATAGCTACGTCCATAAAGTACCGGTCAGTAAATGGTAAAAATGGAAACACCACTGCAAACAATACTCCTGTGATAGCAAAATGTTTTGCTTTGTCTTCGGTTATAGATGAAAACTTTGAAGTGAATTTTGAGAAAAAAGTAAACTCAGTTTTTCTTGCTGAGTTTAGATTTATTAAAAATCTTCCAAGAATACAAAGTCCAACTAATAAAAAAACTACACCCCACTGAGGAGTAATAAATAACCCTTCTCCTTTAGAGGCGGTTCTCAATCCTACAATGGGACCGAATAAAGCTAAAGCAATTAAGCCTGTAAATAAACTATCTTTAAATGACTGAATGATATCTTTCTTTTCCATTAAACTTTCTCGATATCAGGTTTTCCAAGAAATCCAGTTGGAAAGAAAATTAAAACTACAATTAATACACTAAAAGCTGCAACATCTTTGTATTCAAGTGAAACATATCCAGCCCAGAAGGTTTCGATAAGTCCGATTAACAAGCCGCCTAACATTGCTCCAGGCAATGATCCAATTCCTCCTAACACTGCTGCAGTAAAAGCTTTTATTCCAGCTAAGAACCCAATGTAAAAATCAATTACACCATAATAAAGCACGAACATCATTCCAGCCACAGATGCTAATGATGAGCCAATTATAAATGTTATAGATATTGTTCTATCTACATTTATTCCTAACAACGCAGTCATTGTTCTATCTTGCTCACATGCTCTTTGAGCTCTTCCAAGATCGGTCTTTGTAATTAAATAAGTAAAGATACCCATTAAAATAACTGTTAAAACAACAATAAAAATTTGTAAATAACTTACTGTTACAACAAATTCAGAATTTTTAAAAAATTCTAAACCACCAGAGATTAAAGGCTGCATTGGTTTCACTCTTGCACCTTGTGCTACTTGTACATAGTTTTGAAGTACAATTGACATACCTAAAGCAGAAATAAGTGGAGCTAATCTAAAAGATCCTCTTAAAGGTTTGTAAGCTAATTTTTCGACTGTCCAGCCATAACAAGCAGTGAACAACATTGCGATTAATAAAACTAATAATAATATTATTGGTAAGGCTACACCGGTTAAACCAAATATAATAAATGAAATTAAAGCAACGAAGGCTCCGATCATGAATATATCTCCATGGGCAAAGTTGATCATGCCGATAATTCCGTAAACCATCGTATAACCAATAGCGATAAGTCCATAGATCGAACCTAAAGTAATTCCGTTAACTAATTGTTGTATAAAATATTCCATGATTTATTTGCTCACTCTTTTGTTTACGTTTTCAAGAGCTTTAGAGAACTTAGTAAAGAATTTTCCTTTTTTCAATTCATTTAGAACCTGCATATTTAAGCCCTTTGGCGTCTGTGAGTCCGCTACGAGCTTTTTATAACCTTGTGATGATTTATTTAAAGCATCCTGACTTAAAGCAAAAAATAATTCTGCAACATAAGTATCAGCAAGTTTTTTATTAATTCCTTTTTTTGTAAGCCACTTAGAACTTGTATTTAAAATTTCATAATATGTTGCCATTAATGATGCTGTAGACCAAAACTTATAACTTAGTTTTTCATTTCTAATCTCTAACACTTGACCTAGGTGTTTAAAAATATTTTTAGCAAATTTACTTGGAGGACAAATAATAATTGGTCCTTTTTTAATTTCAATTGGAGGTAAAGGAGTTGCTCTAACTACATTCTTATTTTTTGTAATCTGTTTTAATTTACTTAAGTTTATAGTTGAAATTAAACTAATGATTTTTTTATTTTTTGAAAATCTTAGCTTTGATAGTATGTTGTTTCCGACACTAGGTGTAACTCCTAAAAAAACAGTTGATGATTTATCGATAATCTCTTGATTATCATTGAGAATTTTTACCTTAGTAAATTTTTTGGCTAATTTTTTAGCTATGTTTCTATTTCTTGAAGATATATAAATTCGCTTAACATTAAGTTTTGATTTAAAAATACCTAAAATAATAGATGATGAAATTTTTCCTGTGCCTATAAACCCAATGATCATAATTTCAGAATATATATTTTTTTTAATTGATTAGAAACTTAATTTAACCTAACGGCCAAGGAAGCTCTAGATAAGATTGTAATATGCCTGGTGGAAAATCCATTACCATAAAGTGAGAAATTGCTCCAAGAAAAATCCAAACAATTAAGCCACTTATGGCACTAAATAGTAAACTCTTTCTTGCTATTTGATTTAAAAAAAATATTACAAATAAACCAATAGAAATATAGAAGCCTATAAAAATTGATAAAAATAGGGGGGATATAAACCAAAATATAGTTAACCAGTAACTTCTAATATTAGGTTGTCTTGAAAATGCTATTTCATTATCAAAAAATACTTTGGAGTCTCTTTTAGCAAATTTCATTTGGAGGGCAGTAATTGCTGTAAAAACACAAAGAAGTATTCCAACACTAACGGGAAATATTTTTCCCAAAAAACTGCAAATGATCAGTTGAAAAAATAGTATAAGCGCCAATCAACCCCATTAAGGATAAAAATATCCATTGAGGTCCAGTTCTTTTACTTGCTTCAAAATTATTTTTACTTAAGTACTGATCACGTTTTTTAAGAATCTTTATTCCAGAGTAAATTGAAAAAGCCGAGACTAAAATTAAAATTAAAAATATTGGTCGCGTAAATAACTGGCTAAAAGAGTAAAATTGTATAGTTTGATATAGATAAGTTTCTATACTATCGCTTAATACAAAACCGATCATTAAAGCAACTCGAGAATAATCAAATCTCTTCATATAAACAGCTAAAATCCCAATAAAAGTTGCAAAGATTAAGTCGCCCCATGAACGAGTAGAGTTAAATATAGCAAATAAAATTAAAGATATTAAAAATGGAGCTAATAAAGTAAAATTAATAGTTGTTAGTTGGGAGATAGGTTTTGCTAAAGCTGCACAAATAATTGCACCGAATATGTTAGCAATGGCTAATGACCAAATTATTGTATAGATAAGATCAAGTTGCGTATCGACCATTTGAATTCCTGGATCAACACCAATTAAAATTAACCCTCCCATTAAAACTGCAGTTCCACCAGAACCGGGTATTCCAAATAATAAAGTTGGAATTAACGCCCCTCCTTCTTTAGAATTAGAGCTAGCTTCTGGACCTATTACTCCTCTAATGTCACCTTGACCAAAGTTATCTGTATTTTTTTCCGTAGTTTTTGCATGGCTATAACTAATCCAATCAATACAAGAGCCACCTATTCCAGGAATTAACCCTATAAAGCTTCCAATAAATGAACATCTAAGTACTAGAAATTTATTTCTTAAAAAATCTTTTAAACCGACTAACCAACCTGTTTTTTCAAGTTCTGCTTTTTCAGAGACAGGCTTATTAGATCTTAATAACTCTACTATCTCAGGAAAAGCGAATATAGCAATAGCAACCACCATTAAGTGTATGCCTCCACCTAAATACATCACGATAGGATTTTGAACTTCTAAAACTGTACTAAAATCTAAACGATACTCAGAACTTGCTGGTGCAATACCTATTGCGCCAATTGCTAGACCTAAAAATGCAGCAATTAAACCTTTAAATATACTAGAGCCGGTTAATGTTCCAACAATAGAAATTCCAAAGACAGCTAACATAAACATTTCACCTGTTCCAAATGCTAAAATAATTGGCTTTGCAATTTGAATAACCATTGTAAGCAAAATTGCACCAAACAATCCTCCAAACAATGATGAAAAGAAAGCTGCGGATAAAGCTCTAGCTGCCTGACCTTTTTTTGCCAAAGGAAAACCATCCATCACTGTTGCTTGTGCTGATACAGAACCTGGAACGCCAATTAAAACTGCTGGGAAGGTATCAGATGTAGCAACAACAGACATTAAACCCATCATCATTGCTATTCCTGAAACAGGCTCCATTCCAAAAACAAATGGAAGTAGTAAAGATAAACCAACAGTTCCACCAAATCCTGGAATTACTCCAACAACTAAACCTAACGCGACTCCTAATATTAAAAAGAATAATGACTGGCCTGACAAGACCGTTGCTAAGGCTGCTAATAAAGCTTCTAACATTTTTCTATTATAAAAAAAAAGGGGGCTTTGCCCCCTTTTTTTACAAATTAATTAATTACTTAGTAGCTTTCCAAGCTTGTAAGTATTTGTTTGAAGCACTGTCAATTGTCGTAGCTTTTTTCAAAGCTGGCTTCAAAGCTTTACCAGTTACTTGATCATATTTTCCAAGTTTCTTATTAATAACCTTCATAGCTGCAGGGTCATTAACAATTGCTTCTGCTGCAGATTGCCAAGCTTTTACAACATCTCTCTTAGCTCCTTTTGGTAACATAATATATTTTTGTGTACCAAAACCAGAAAGAAATAATGCAGTCCAAGATTTAGCTTCTGTGCCTTTAAACTTTTTACCAGTTACAGCTTCATAAACTTCTGGAAACGCAGGAATGTCTGGGAAATTAGGATCTCTAACAACTTTACCATTCTCTAATGCACCCCAGCTCATAAGTGCAACTCTTTCACCTTTATCTACTAAAGGTTTTACACTTTTTAAGTAAGCCGCAGTTGTTTGATAATCTAAAGTAGCTTCTCCTCTATCTAAAGCTGCTCGACCAGCTTTTCTACCTTTCATACCGTAAACTACATTTACATCTAAGCCCAACATATCAAATGCAAGTATTGGAACTGCATCTAAAGATGTTTTACCTTGAGAACCATAAACAAGTTTTGAACTTTTTAATTTATCAAAGTCTTTTATGATATCGTTAATGCCTAAATCTTTTCTAACGTATAACACTCCACCTGTTCCGCTAGCAAAAATTGGTGTAACATTTTTATAATCATATCTTACTCTATCGTCTTTGAATAAATATGGAAGTTGAGTAGAACCTGAAGTTCCCCATACAACTAACCCATCTTTATCTTTACCGTGTTCAGCAAAGTATTTGTTTGAAGCACCGATAGCTTTACCATCAGTAACATTTTTAACAACTACTGTTGGATTTCCTGGTAAGTTAGCACTGAAAGCTGGAGCAATCGCTCTTGCCCAAGTATCAGAACCTCCACCTGCTTTAAAAGGGATCCAAATGGTTACAGTTTTTCCTGAATAATCTGCTGCAAACAAGCTTGATACTGTTAGAACAGAGGCAACTAAAGTTGCAATTATTTTTTTAAACATATTGTTATCCTTGTTGATTTTTAAAAAAAGAAAATAAAACATGATTAGAAAAAAAATTCAACAGTTGGCAAATATTTAGAAGTTAAGCGTAAGAAGGGTTTTTTTATGCTTTTTAATTAATTTTTGCTGGCAGCGTTTTTACCAGCTATTCTTCCAAAAACAGATCCCGAAGTAAGCCCACTACCACCAGGATAATTATTGTAAAATATTCCACCAACCATTTCTCCTGCAGCATATAAACCGCTAATTGGTTTTTTTGATTTATTTAAGACCTGGCATTTCTCGTTTACTTTTAAACCACCGTAAGTAAAAGTTATTCCGCAAGTTACTCCATAACCATAATAAGGAGGTGTATCAATCTTATTAGCCCAATTAGTTTTATTTATTTTAAGACCATTAGTCTTTTTTCCATCTTTTTTTGTTGGATCAAATTTAATTTTTATATTAACTTTTGAATTATATTCTAAAATTGTTTTAATGGCTTTTTTACTATTAACGCCTTTCAATTTTTTAACTAAACTCTTTAATGTGTTGGCTTTAACCATTGTGGCACTTTTAACATCATATTCCTTATAAAGCATTGGTCTTACTTTTTTATCAAAAATTTGCCATGCTAACTGCTTTGGTTGTTTTACAACTTCTCTGCCAAATTTTGCATAAGTATAATTTCTAAGATCTTCACCTTCGTCGACAAACCTTTGACCATTAGCATTTATTACAATTCCCCAAGGGTAACTAATTTTTCTATATTTTGCTGCAATTTTTAAATCGCTAAATTTCGGACCATTTAAATCATGAAAAACAGCATGGCACCCTTTCCATTCTCCATAAGGATCTGCGCCTAATTTAAATGACATTTTCAAACCATCGCCAGTATTATGTTTTGTTCCTCTTACTTTTACATTTTCCCATCCTTTTCCTAAATATTTTTTTCTCATCTTTGCGTCAGCTTCAAAGCCGCCACATGCAAGAATTACATTATTAGAATAAAATATTTTAAGTCTTTTATTTTTAATAGCTTTTAAGCCTTTAACTTCTCCATTAATTGTAATTAATTCTTTCGCGGCAGTACCATAATTAATTTTTATTCCTCTTTTTTTTACTATGGAGGTTAATGATTTCACCAGACCTTCACCTTGTCCTTTTACCTCAAGGGTTAACCCTCCCCAATATTTAGTTATTCCGTTTACAACAAAGGATTGTTTTCCTTTTATAGGAACAAACTTTAAACCACTTTTACTTAACCAATGAATAACAT
>JAOHFJ010000007.1 GCA_028097945.1 Candidatus Pelagibacter sp. | reverse complement strand
AAAGAGCTTAATTTTAAGGGAAATATTGACATAGAAATAGTCGATAATAATGACTATATAGACATATTATTAATAGATAATGGCACAGGTATTACAGACGCTAAAAAAGCAATGACGCCTTATTTCACTACAAAAAAAACAGGAACAGGATTGGGTTTGCCTATCGTAACAAAAATTATAAATGAGCATTCAGGAAATTTTTCAATTAAAAACAAAAATAATAAAAATGGGGTTATAGTCACAATTTCATTACCTAAATATGTATAAAGAAATATTAGTAATTGATGATAATCCAGATATACGTTTTTTAATCTGTAATATTTTAGAGGAACAAAACTTTAAAGTTAGGTCAGCAGCAAATTACGATCAAGCTATTATGGAAATTAATAATCGTTTACCAGATCTTGCGATTATAGATATTAAATTGGATAAGCCTGATAAAGACGGCATTGATTTACTTAAATTAGTAAATAAAAAAAACAAGCTTACACCGGTAATAATGATTTCAGGACATGCAACTGTTCAAATAGCAGTAGAGGCTATCAGGTTAGGAGCTTATGAGTTCATCGAAAAACCATTTTCTAAAGAAAAAATTTTAAATTATGTTAATAGAGGATTGGAGTCTGCCTCATTAAAAAAAGAAAAAGATATTATTGAAAATAAATTATTTCATTCTTTTGATCTTATTGGCAAAAGTTCATCTATAATCAAAGTTAAAAAAACAATAGAAAAATTATCATCCTCTGAAAGCAGAATATTAATCTCAGGACCCACAGGATCTGGTAAAGAATTAGTCGCTAGAAAAATACACAAAAATTCATTAAGACATAAAGATCCTTTTGTAATTATTAATGCAGCTTTATTAAAAGAAAAAACTTATGAAAAGGAATTGTTTGGTGAGGAATTTGACGATGGCAATATTTCTTTCGGTGCCTTAGAAAGAGCAAATAGGGGCACACTATTAATCGATGAAGTTTCAGAAATATCTTATGAAACACAAGCAAATGTTTTAAGAGTACTAATAGACCAGAAATTCAAGCGACTAAATGGTTCAAGAGACATTAATGTTAATATTAGACTTATTTCATCCACTTCTAAAAATTTAAATGAATTAGTTAATGAGGGAAAATTTAGAGAAGATCTTTTTCATCGACTAAACGTTATGCCAATCGAATTAAATTCATTATCTTCAAGAACAGAGGACATTCCTCTATTGATTGATTATTTTAAGAATAAGCTCTCAGAGATTAACGGTGTTCATAAACCAGATATAGATATTAAAAATGATAATTTATATACTTATAGCTGGCCTGGCAACGTAAGAGAACTTAGAAATTTAGTAGAACGAATTACCATATTATCTTACAACGAAAGTAAAGAAAAAATTAATCAGATTATTGATGACGTTCTAAATATATCTACCAAAACAAAAGGTAATCAAAATATTTTAGAACAATCATTTCAATCTCCCTTAAAAGAAGCTAGAGAACATTTTGAAAAAGAATACCTATCCACACAATTAAAAAAACATCATGGTAATATTTCAAAAACTGCAGATTTTATAGGTATGGAAAGGTCTGCTCTTCACAGAAAGTTAAAATCTCTAGGAATTAAGGGAATAAATTAGAAATGAATATAATTATATGTGGAGCCGGTAAGGTAGGCTTTTCAATAAGTAAACAGTTATCTGCTCAAGGACATTCAGTTACTGTAATTGATCAATCCTCTGAAGATATAAAAAAAATAAATGATACACAAGATGTGAAGGGAATTGTTGGTAGAGCTACACTCCCCACTGTTTTAGAAAACGCTGGAGCGGAAAAAGCCGACATGATTATTGCAGTGACTAGAAATGACGAGACAAATATGATTGTATGCCAACTTGCAAGTTCATTATTTAATGTCTCAAAAAAAATAGCTCGTATTAGAACAAAAGATTTCTTAGAAGGAAAATGGGGAAAGCTTTTTAATAAGTCTAATATTCCAATAGATGTTATTATTTCACCTGAATTAGAGGTAGCTAAGTCCCTTTATCGTAGACTAGAAGCCCCTGGAGCTTTAGATAATGTTCCATTCGGAAAAAATAAAGTAAAGATGTTAGAAATTTCTATTGAAAAAAACTGCCCAATTAAAAATATTCCTTTAAAAAAATTGACAGAAAAGTTTCCAGATTTTAAAGCAAATATTCTTGGAGCTGTTAGAAAAGAAAAATTTATTTATCTTAAAAAAAATGACCAAATGTTAGAAGATGACAATGTTTATGTTGTCATTAGTAGCGACCAGTTAAACCCAATCTTAAAAGCATTTGGGCATGAAGAGAAAATTGCTAAGAATGTTCTAATTATTGGTGGAGGAAATATTGGTTTACAGCTAGCAAAAATGCTTGAAGAAAATTTTGAAGATGTAAGGGTTAAAATAATTGAGAAGAATAAACTAAGAGCAGAAGAAATAGCCAATGAATTGTCGTCATCAATTGTGATTAATGGTGATGCATTAGATGAGGAAATATTAAAGGAAGCTAATTTAGAAGGATCAGAAACAGTGATAGCCCTAACAAATGATGATGAAAATAATATGATGGCTTGTGTATTGGCGGAAAAAACTGGTCTAAAAAAAAGAACAATCGCTATAGTAAATAAAACTAATTACAACCTATTACAAGATTCATTAAATATTGATGATTTAGTAGATCCGAGAATGACTACAGTTTCAAGAATAATGGAGCATGTACATAGAGGTAGTATTGGGACAGTTTATTCTTTATTAGATGGAGAATATGAATTTATTGAAGCAAAAATTTCTGAAAAATCTGAATTAGTAAACAAAAAAATTCGAGATTCAAATTTACCCGAAGATATTCGAATTGGTGCAATTATTAGAGAAGACAAAGTTATAATTCCTAGATCTAACTTTATCTTTGAGAAAAATGATCTTGTAGTGTTTCTGGCCAAAAGAGAAGAACTAAAAGCAGTAGAGAATATTTTTAGTTTAGGCACAATTTAATATTAATGAACTTCAAAAAGATTAGTTTCTACCTAAGCTTATTCTGTTTTCCAGTAAGTTTTCTCTCATTTATAAATATTTTATATGCCTCGTATTTTGATTATTTTTTAAGTATTGATACTTATTTTATAACTCTAGCAACTTCCATATTAATAGGATTAGGTTTTTTATATTATGGAAAAAAAAGTCAAAAAAATATTAACTTTATTGAACAATTAATTTTGATAATTTGTGCATACATTTTAACATCTATCCTAATATCTATTCCTTTTTATTTAAGCAATTATCAAGTTACATTTATTAATTCTATATTTGAGTCTATTTCAGGATTAACAGGCACGGGATTTTCAATTTTTAAAGATATAAAATATCTAGATCCTACGCTTATCCTCTGGAGATCTTCCTCTCAATGGTTAGGAGGCTTATTCTTTTTATTTTTTTTATTAATAATATTTTCTAATAAATCTTTTAACTATAAAATGACTAACCTTACTTATTCTGGAGACAGCAATTTCACCTCTGAGAGTAATATAAAAGACAATTTATTCAAAATATTTATAATTTATTCTTTACTTAGTATCGTAATTTTAAGTCTACTAAACATATCAGGGGTTCGGTTATTTAATTCACTTAATTTAAGCATGACATTAATTTCTGGCGGAGGATTTTTGCCAATAGATAGCTTAGGAAAAATTATTTCAACAAATTTTCAAAAAATTATCCTTATTTTTTCATTTATGATTTCTATGCTAAATTTTTATCTTCTTTTAAATATATTTAACAAAAATATTTTAACAAAAGACCATAAAGAAGATTTATATTTAGTACTATTGTTCATAGTATTTTGCTGCTTGATATATTTTAATAATTATAATGTTTTAGATATTATAATAAGTGTATCTAGCAGTTTAGCAAATTCTGGACTTACACTAATGGAGTCAGATAATAATTTAAGTTTATACTTCTTACTAATAACAATTATTGGAGGTTCTCTGATTTCTAATTCATCAGGAATAAAGTTAACTAGATTCTACATATTATTAAAAATTACTTCTCTAGAAATTATTAAACTCATAAGCCCCAATAGTATAATAAATAAAACAATATTTGGATCAGATAAAAAAATAATAGATGATCATGTTAAAATATCATTTTTGATATTTATTTCTTTTTTTTTAAGTTTATTTATTTTATCAAGTCTTTTGGTCGTAGATAATATAGGGTTTGAGAAATCATTTAAATTATCTATATTAACTTTAACGAATACTGTAAATTCTGAAATGTATAATATGCAAAATTTAAATTTTGCTAATCTGTTAACATCCTCAAAAATTAGTTTAATTTTATTTATGATAATCGGAAAAATTGAGCTAATATCAATTTTTTTAATTTTCAAAAAAATACTATTTAAGGATTGATGTCAAAAATCGTAATTATTGGTGCAGGTGCTATGGGTTCAGCTTTTGCTTTACCATGTTTAGATAATAATCATGATATTAATATTGTTGGAACTCACTTAGAAAATGATTTCATTGATAATTTACAAAGAAACAATAATTTACATCCAGGGTTAAACACCGAAATTCCCCGAGAAATTAAAATTTTAAAGTTTGAAAAATTTGATGAACTATTAAAATCAAATGTGGATTTGATTGTCCTTGGAATAAGTTCCAAAGGCATTGAGTGGGTCGCAGACCAATTAAGCAGACTTTATAAAGATGGTAAAATCCCAAAATTATTGATGCTCACAAAAGGTCTAAGCATTCACAATAATCAATATGAATTATTAGTGGATAAACTTGAGAGACTACTAGGGGCAAGAGGAATTAAAAAAGTTGACATATCAGCTGTAGGTGGACCTTGTCTGGCTGCAGGTTTGGCTAACAGAGTTCATTCCAGTGTCGTTATTGCGAATAAAGATATTCAAACTGCAAAAAAAATAGCTGATATGCTAAACACAAGTTATTATCATACATCATTTTCCAGCGATCTAAATGGTGTCGAGGTTTCAGCCGCAATAAAAAATATTTTTTCAATGGCAGTTGGTGCAGCAAAAGGCTTATGTAGTAAAAATATTTCTAACGAAATTAGAGAAAAAAATTATTTAAATACAGCATCTGCTTTAATCAAACAATCTATTCATGAAATGGAAATATTTGTTGAACATTTAAAAGGTAAAAAAGAAACCGTTAAAGGTCTAGCAGGTTTAGGAGATCTTTATGTTAGCTCTGGTGGAGGAAGAAATGCAAAAATGGGATCTTATATTGGGGAAGGACTAACTTTTTCAGAGGCCAAAAAAACAAAGATGGAAAAAGTAACAGTTGAAGGAGCAGATCTAGCAAAAGAAATCTCAAAAAAAGTAAACGAAGACTTTGATCAAAAAAAATTACCTTTAATGCTTGGCATGATCAATGCTATTGTAGATGATAAGAAACTAGAATTGGATTGGGAATCTTTTAGATAATGAAAAAATTTATAATTTCAATTGATGCTGGTACTACATCAAACAGATCAATCCTTTTTGATCTTAAAGGAAAACCAATATATTCGTCACAAAAAGAATTTACACAGTATTTTCCAAAAAGTGGTTGGGTTGAACATAATCCAGAGGAAATTTGGAGAACAACTTTAAAAACTTTAAAAGATGTTATTCAAAAAACAAAAAGACTAAGAGGTGAAATTTTAAGCATAGGTATTACAAATCAAAGAGAAACAACTGTTTTGTGGGACAAAAAAACAGGTAAGCCGGTTTATAATGCAATTGTTTGGCAAGATCGTAGACAAGAAGAGTTTTGTAAGAAATTAAGAAAACAAAACAAAGACACAATGATCTTCAATAAAACTGGTCTTTTAATCGACTCCTATTTTTCAGGAACAAAAATAAAATGGATACTAGATAACGTTCCTAAAGCTAAACAACTCATGAACAAAAAACAATTATTGTTTGGAACAATTGATAGCTTTTTAATTTGGAGATTAACTCGAGGAAAAATACACGCAACTGATGCTACAAATGCAAGCAGAACAATGATTTACAATATTTCTTCTAATAAATGGGATGATACGATCTTAAATATTTTAAAAATTAAAAAACATATTCTTCCCGAAGTAAAAGATTGCGCAGATGATTATGGGCAAACCCATTCATCTATTACAGGAAAGTCTATACCAATAAACGGTGTAGTAGGAGATCAGCAGTCAGCTACTATAGGTCAATGTTGTTTTGAGCCTGGCTCTCTTAAAAGCACATATGGTACTGGAGCATTTGTTTTGCTTAACACAGGCAGCAAAAAAATTTATTCCAAAAATAGATTGTTAACTACAATTGCTTACAGGATAAATGGTAAAACAACATATGCTATGGAAGGATCAATTTTTATAGCAGGAGCAGGTGTACAATGGTTAAGAGACAGAATGAAGTTTTTTAAAAAAGCGCCTGAAACAGAAAAGATAATTAAATCTCTAAAAGACAATAATAATATTTATTTAGTACCAGCATTTACTGGTTTAGGAGCTCCATATTGGGATGCGAATGCAAGAGGAGTGCTAAGTGGAATTACTAGAGACACAAGTCCTAAAGAAATTGTTAGAGCAACGATCGAAGCTGTTGCTTATCAAACTTATGATTTGTTTGAAGCGATGAAACACGACGGCTTAAGACCTAAAATTGTGAAAGTTGACGGAGGGATGGTAATGAACAATTGGTTTTCACAATTTTTATCTGACATAGTAAACGTGAAAGTATTAAGACCAAAAGTTCAAGAAACCACAGCCCTTGGTGCAGCTTTTATGGCTGGTTTACAAATTGGAGTTTATAAATCTTTGAAAGATATTTCTAAAAATTGGCACCTAGATAAAAAATATTCACCAAAAATGAAAAATTCTTTAAAAAATAAACTTCTAAAAGGCTGGTCAACAGCAATTAAGAAAACATTAATCAATTAACACACTCTATAGTTGTATATTTAATTAAATTAACCTCTGTACACTTTGGGTTATTTTTGGTTCAATTAATTTCTTAAAAAAACAATAACAATAAATGGGGGAAATAATGATTAAAACATTAAAAACTATTTTTGCTGTTGCTGTTTCATTTTCAATCGTAACTATTTCTAGTGCTTTTGCAGACGGTCATATGGCTGCAATCAAGAAATGGTCAAATGGGGAATTTAGTCTTTCAACTTTATCTGCAAAAGATAGAGAAAAAGAACTAGAGTGGTTCCACAATGCTGCTAAGCCATTCAAAGGAATGTCTTTAAAAGTAGTTTCTGAAGGAATTCCTACTCACGTGTATGAGTCAAAGACTCTTACAAAAGCGTTTGAAGACATAACTGGCATCAAAGTACAACACCAAATCATCGGAGAAGGTGATGTTGTAATGGCAGTTCAAACACAAATGCAAACAAACGTAAGTATTTACGATGCGTATGTTAATGACTCAGACTTAATTGGTACGCACGCGCGTATGCAACAAGCTGTAAACTTAACAGAATGGATGAAAGGTGAAGGTAAAGATGTAACTTTACCAACATTAGATTTAGATGACTTTATAGGACTACAATTTACTACAGGTCCAGATGGAAATCTTTATCAACTACCAGACCAACAATTTGCTAACCTTTATTGGTTTAGAAAAGATTGGTTTGATAGACCTGAAATCCAAAAAGCATTTAAGAAAAAATATGGTTATGATTTAGGTGTTCCAGTAAACTGGTCTGCTTATGAAGATATAGCTAAATTCTTTTCAGAAGATGTTAAAAATATTGATGGCGTAAGAATATACGGCCACATGGACTACGGTAAAAGAGCTCCAGACTTAGGATGGAGAATGACTGATGCGTGGTTATCAATGGCTGGTGCAGGAAGTAAAGGATTGCCAAACGGAGTTCCAGTTGATGAGTGGGGAATTCGAATGGAACCAGGTTCTTGCAATCCAGTAGGTGCCAACGTATCAAGAGGTGGAGCTACTAATGGCCCTGCCGCTGTATACGCAATTAGAAAATGGGATGAATGGTTAAGAGCTTACGCACCTCCGGGAGCAGCGGCTATGGACTTTTATCAGTCTTTACCATCTCTTTCTTCAGGAAATGTTGCTCAGCAAATTTTCTGGTACACTGCTTTCACAGCTTCTTTAGTAGGAAAAGATCCTAACAATAAAGTAGTTGATGCAAACGGTATGCCTTTATGGAGAATGGGCCCATCGCCTAAAGGACCTTATTGGGAACAAGGTATGAAGCTTGGATATCAAGACGTTGGATCATGGACAATGTTTAAGTCTACTCCAGTTGATAGAAGAAAAGCTGCATGGTTGTACGCTCAATTTACAGTTTCAAAAACTGTATCTCTTAAAAAAGCTGATGTTGGTTTAACATTTGTAAGAAAAAGTACTGTTAACGACAAACACTTTACTAAGAGAGCTCCTGAACTTGGTGGACTTATCGAGTTCTATAGATCTAAAAACAGAAACGTTTGGTCACCAACAGGTATCAACGTTCCAGATTATCCGAAGCTTGCACAATTATGGTGGCAGCACATCGGAGAAGTTAACTCAGGCACATTTACACCACAACAAACTATGGATCGTCTTGCAGATGAGATGGACTTAGTAATGTCTCGTATGGAAGCTGCTGATAAAGGTAGTAACGCATACGGTGGATGTGGACCAAGACTTAATAAACCAAGAGAAGCATCTTATTGGTTAAATAAAAAAGGTTCACCAAAAGCTAAAGTTAACGAAAAACCTAAAGGAAAAACCGTAGCATTTAAAGACGCTTGGAAATAACCTAGGTTAATTTAATTTAAAAAGGGGGCATTTAATGTCCCCTTTTTTTAAAACTAAATTTTAATTTTACATATGAGTCTAGAACTAAAAAATGTTGAAAAAAAAGTAGGTATAGAAACTCATATACATTCTACGAACCTTAAATTAGAAAAAAACACCATCAATATATTATTAGGATCAACGTTGGCAGGCAAAACAACTTTAATGCAGATTATGGCTGGTTTGGATAAACCAACTTCAGGAGAAATTTGGTTTAACGGTGAAAACGTTACAGGCAAAGAAGTTCAGAAAAGAAATTGTTCCATGGTTTATCAGCAGTTTATCAATTACCCAAATTTCACAGTATTTGAAAACATAGCTTCTCCTTTAAAAATTACCGGAATTAATACAGATGAAATCAAAAATAGAGTTGGGAAAGTTGCAGAACTCTTAAAATTATCCGCAATGTTAGATAAAAAACCTGACGAATTATCTGGTGGTCAACAACAAAGAACAGCTTTAGCTAGGGCTTTAGTAAAGGATTCAGATTTAATATTATTAGATGAGCCTTTAGCTAACTTAGATTTTAAACTTCGAGAGGAATTAAGAGAGGAATTACCTAAATTATTTGAAGACAGAGATTGTATTGTTGTATATGCAACTACAGAACCTTTAGATGCTTTAATGATAGGAGGATATACTGCAACATTGTTAGAAGGCAATCTTATTCAATATGGCAAGACCTTGGATGTTTACAATAAGCCAGAAAATTTAACTTCAGCAAAAGTGTTTAGCGATCCACCTATGAATATAGCCGAAATAGTAAAAACTGGGGATACTTTTAAACTGGCTGATAACAATGTGCAATGGAAATCAAATGTTCAAATTAAAGATGGAAAATATAAAATAGGGATTAGACCTCACAATATCACCACATATAAAGAAGGCAATAATTCAGTTGAAATTAATGGCAAAGTTTTAATTTCTGAACTAAGCGGTTCAGAAAGTTTAATTCATTTCACAAATGGTAATTTAAATTGGGTTTCTCTATCTAATGGTATTCAACAAAAAAATATTGGAGAAGATACAAAATTACACATGAATGTTAATGAATTTTTATATTTTGACCAAAATAACAGATTGGTAAATCATGGCTAAAATTACTTTAAAGAAATTAAGTCATAGTTATTTAACAAAACAAAACAATAATTCAGACTGGGCTTTAAGAGGAGTAGATATTGATTGGAAAGATGGGGGTGCATATGCATTACTAGGTCCCTCTGGATGTGGAAAAACAACATTATTAAATATTATTTCTGGATTGCTTAAACCAACAAAGGGTGGAGTATTTTTTGATGATAAAGATGTTACAACGCTAAATCCAGTAGAGAGAGATATTGCCCAAATTTTTCAGTTTCCAGTAATTTATGACACTATGACTGTTTATGATAATTTAGCATTTCCTCTTAAAAATAGAGGCTTATCAGAAACAGAAATTGACGCCAAAGTAAAAGAAATAGGAGCAATGTTGGAACTTACCCCAACTTTAAATAACAAAGCATCTGGCTTAACAGCAGATGGAAAACAAAAAATTTCTCTTGGAAGAGGGCTAGTAAGATCAGATGTAAATGTAATAATGTTTGATGAACCACTAACCGTAATTGATCCCCATTTAAAATGGGTTTTAAGATCTAAACTAAAAGAATTACATCAAAAAATTAATCGTACAATGATTTATGTAACACATGATCAAATCGAAGCATTAACTTTTGCAGATCAAGTTGTAGTAATGCATGAAGGTCAAATTGTTCAGACAGGTACTCCAGTGGAATTATTTGAAAAACCAAAACATACCTTTGTTGGTCATTTTATCGGCTCGCCTGGAATGAATATTCTCCCATGTGAAATAAAAAATGGTCAAATTAATTTTGAAGGAAAAATATTACCTACTAATACTAGTTTAAAAAAATCTAATTTTAATAAAACTCAAGTTGGAATTAGACCTGAGTTTGTGAATTTTTCTAATGATGGTATCGCTGTAAAAGTAAAAAGAGTAAGCGATACAGGCAGGCATAAAGTAATTGATACTGAATGTGGAAGTGGAAGTATTAAAATTTTAGCTAGCTCATCTACTCAGATACCAAGCGGGAGCGCTCATATTTCTTTCGATCAAAAATATACATACGCTTATGGAGACAACTGGATAATTGAATAATGAATAAAACATTTAATCAGAAAGCTTGGTTCTTTGTAATTCCAGTTTTCGTGCTTGTGGCGTTTAATGCTGCTGTTCCTTTGATGACTGTAGTAAATTATTCTTTTCAAGAAACTTTTGGAAGTAATGTTTTTGCTTGGGAGGGAACTAGATGGTTTAAAGAAATTTTACACTCTGAAAGATTTCATGCGTCTTTAGGGCGACAAGTAATATTTACCTTTATAATTTTATTAATTCAGCTTCCATTAGGAATAGGTATAGCTCTTACTATGCCTAAAAAAGGTTGGGGTGTTCCTGTTTGTTTAATTTTAATGTCGATGCCTCTTTTAATTCCTTGGAATGTGGTTGGAGCAATGTGGAATATATTTGCTTTACCAGATATTGGATTTTTAGGTAACTCTTTGAATACTTTAGGTTTTGACTATAATTTTACTCAACAGAGTGGTGATGCGTGGTTCACGACGATATTAATGGATGTTTGGCATTGGACATCTTTAGTTGTTTTATTATCTTACGCAGGCCTAAATTCTATACAGCCAGCTTACTATCAGGCTGCTGAGATTGATGGTGCAAGTAGATGGGATGTTTTTAGATATATAGAATTACCAAAAATGAAAAAAGTTTTAACTTTGGCTATCCTTTTAAGATTTATGGATAGTTTTATGATTTATACAGAGCCTTTTGTTTTAACGGGAGGTGGACCGGGAAATGCAACGAATTTTCTATCACTTGATTTAGTTAAAATGGCTTTAGGTCAATTTGATCTTGGCCCAGCAGCAGCTATGTCACTAATTTATTTTTTAATTGTACTTCTTATATGCTGGATTTTTTATAGTATAATGATGAGAGATGAGGCTAGATAATGAGTAAAATAAAATGGCTAGTACCTACAATTTATATCATCTTTTTAATGCTACCAATTTATTGGCTATTAAATATGTCATTCAAAACTACTACAGAAATTATAAATATTTATTCTTTATGGCCTCAAGACTTTACTTTAGATAATTATAAAACCATATTTACAGATAGCACTTGGTATATGGGGTATGTCAATTCTATAACCTATACTGTTTTTAATACGATTATTTCTGTATCTGCTGCTCTTCCAGCAGCTTATGCTTTTTCTAGATATAAATTTTTGGGAGATAAACATTTATTTTTTTGGTTACTTACAAATAGGATGGCACCGCCAGCTGTTTTCGCTTTACCATTCTTTCAGTTTTATTCTTCTGTAAATCTATTTGATACACATATAGCTATCGCATTATCCCACTGTTTATTTAATATTCCATTAGCAGTTTGGATTCTTGAAGGATTTATGTCTGCGGTACCTAAAGAATTAGATGAAACAGCATACGTTGATGGTTATTCTTTTGGACGATTTTTCTTTAAAATATTCATCCCAACTATTGCTGCTGGTATAGGCATTACCATGTTTTTCTGTTTCATGTTTTCTTGGGTGGAGTTATTATTAGCTAAAACACTTACAGCCACAATAGCAAAACCAATTGCAGCTATTATGACAAGAACCTCTAGCACCTCTGGATATGAACTTGGTTTATTAGCAGCGGCTGGCAGTTTAACTATTATCCCTGGTGCAGTAGTAATTTATTTCGTAAGAAATTATATTGCCAAAGGATTCGCAATGGGGAGAGTATAATGTTTACAAATCTATATGCATCTAGTTGGTCAACAGTTGGTCAGCCAAAAGAAAAAGGTCTATTTGATTTTGATTTTATAACTTGGATGGCTTGGACTTGGCCCACAGCTAGTTTTTTTATCTTTATAGCGCTTAGTATAACTGTGATGTACATCTGGGAGAAAAAAGTTCCAGGCGGATCTCCAAGGAGAGGTATTTTAGGATTAGACACTACAAGAGGAGATAGACTTTTTGTATCATTATTAGGCAGTGCTTTTATTCATTTAGCATGGCTTGGTTTAGTAGGCAGTATGTTGTGGATAGCAACGATTATTTGTGTTGCATATTTTGTGTTTGTATTTAAATACGTATAAAAATGATCAAAGTTGGAATAAATGGATTTGGTAGAATAGGAAGATTAATTTTAAGAGCCCTTCTAGAAAATTATAAAGGTAAAATTCAAGTTGTAGGCATCAATGATCTCGGCTCAATAGAAGCCAATGCTCATTTAATAAAATTTGATAGTACTCACGGAACTTTAAATCAAGAAGTTAAAACTTCATCCGACGGATTTCAAATTGGAGATCAAAATATTAAAGTTTTTTCTGAAAGAGATCCAGCCAAGTTGCCGTGGGGTAAAATTGGCGTAGAAGTAGTTTTAGAATGCACAGGTTTTTTCTTAGATAAAATATCAGCAGGAAAACATATTGAAGCCGGCGCAAAAAAAGTAATTATCTCGGCACCTGCAAAAGAAGTTGATTTTACTGTTGTACAAGGTGTGAACAGTAAAGATTTAAAAAAAGAACACAATGTAATTTCAAATGGATCGTGTACAACTAATTGTTTAGCTCCAGTAGCAATGGTATTAGAAAATACTTTTGGAATCGAATATGGTTACATGACTACAATTCACAGTTATACTGGTGATCAAAAATTATTAGACACTCTTCATAAAGATTTAAGAAGAGCAAGAGCTTCGGGTGATGCAATGATACCTACTTCTACTGGTGCCGCAAAAGCTATGAGTTTAGTTTTACCAAGTCTCAAAGGAAAATTAGATGGTACGGCTATAAGAGTTCCTACACCAAACGTATCTTTAATAGATCTTACTTTTGTACCAAAAAAAGAAGTTACAGCTGAAAAAATTAATGATGCTATGAGCAAAGCTGCAAATGGACCCTTAAAAGGTATACTTGCAACTAATTCTGCTCCATTAGTTTCTAAAGATTTTAATCATAATCCTCATAGTTCAATATTTGATTTAACCCAAACACAGGTAATCAAAGGCAAGTTTAGTAGAGTATTGTCATGGTATGATAATGAGTGGGGTTTTTCTAATAGAATGTGTGACACAACAATTCAAGTAGCAGGTCTTATTTAACTTTTTCAGCTTCTTCAATTAACTTTAAAGTATTTTTAGGAACCTCAGAGTAATCTTGTTTTAATGGATTAGCCGAAGACTTTTTGGTTTTTTCAACTTTCTTTTTATTTTGAATTTCATCAACAGCAGATAAAATCTCATCAATACTATAATTTTGTTTCATCACGTACCAACTTTATATAATCTGATCATATTTGTCATACCAGCTTTTCCAAAAGGTAAACCAGCAGTAATAATAACAAAATCATTTTTTTTAATGAATTTTAATTTTTTGATAATCTCTTTAGAAATTGACATCATGTCTTTCCAGCCATTTGCATCACGGCTATTAATAGATTGAACACCCCAAAGAAGAGAAACTTGTCTTGATACATTAATATTAGGCGAAATAGTTAAAATTTTAGCTGCAGGACGCATAGCCGAAACTAATTTTGCAGATTTTCCAGAGTTTGAAAATACAATAATAGCTTTTACATTAGGGTTATAGGCAATATCTTTTACAGAAAGCAGAATAGATTTAACCGGGTCCTTATTTGAAATGATAGAATTTTTAAAATCTTCTATGTGTTGCCTTTTATATTTTTCAGTCGATAAAATAGTTTGAGACATAGTCGAAACTGCTTGAGTTGGAAATTTACCAATAGCCGCTTCTGCAGAAAGCATTACAGTATCTGCGCCTTGAAAGATTGCCGTAGCAATATCATTAATTTCTGCTCTTGTTGCAGTATTATTTTCAATCATACTCTCTAACATTTGAGTAGCAACAATTACAGACTTTGAAAATTGAGAACATTTTTTAATTAGACTTAGCTGAACCTTAGGAACTTCACTATGTCCTATATCAATTGCTAAATCCCCTCTAGCGATCATTATGGAGTCGGTTGCTTTTATTATGCTGATAATATTCTTTAAAGCGTGCTTGTTTTCTATCTTAGAGATAATACCCATATCTTTTTTTATTAATCTTCTAGTCTCATGTATTAGCTTATCATTTTGAAGATAAGAAAGAGCGACCCAATTACAACCCAGCTTAGTTGCTGTTTTGATATCCTTTTTATCTTTGGAAGTTAATTTATTAAAAGCTATATCAAAATTTGGAATATGAATACTTTTATTGCTTTTCATATAACAGTTTTGGCTTTTACAAATTGTTGTGACAGCCAAACCTTGTTTACTAGAAACTATAAAAGTAAATTTTCCGTCATCAATTAAAATTTTATTACCCTTTTTTAACTTTTTAAGAATTTTTGGGTAAGGGAAAGTTATTCTCGAATTATCACCAATATTTTTTTTAGTATCAAAAATGTATTTTTGATTATATTTAATCCGTTGATTATTTCCTTTAATTTTTCCTACGCGAAGTTTCACACCTTGAAGATCTGCTATCAAAGCTATTTTTTTATTTGTAGATTTTTCTATTTTTCTAATTTTTGAAATAATCTTATTTATTCCTTGAGTATTGTGGCTAAAATTAATTCTAAAGGCATCGACACCAAGATTTACAAGTTTTTTTAGTTTTGCATTACTATAAATAGCTGGACCAAGAGTAGCTATAATTTTGGCTTTTTTTTCCATTATGAAATTTTTATGTTATAACATCTTTATCTCAAAAAAGAATATTTAAGAAAATATAAATTTAATGGCTAATAAAAAAATTGGAATTTTAACAAGTGGTGGAGATTGTGGTGGGCTAAACGCAGCAATCAGATCGATTTTTTATAGGGCTAAAAACAAATACAATATGGACGTTTTTGGTATAAAAGATGGGACATCAGGATTAATGAAAAGACCTGTTGCTGCTGTTCAATTAACTCATAAGACTTTTGGAGGCTATCTTTTAAGACAGGGAGGTACATTTTTAGGGTCTACTAATAAAGGAAATCCATTTAAATTTCCAACGAAAGAAGGAAAAAAATTGGATAGATCTAAAGAGATAATTGAAGGTTATCATCAAATGAAATTAGATGGTTTAATAATAATAGGAGGAGATGGAAGTATGCAAATTTTAAAAAGACTTGCAAAAGAAGGTGATATGAAAATTGTAGCTATACCAAAAACTATAGATAATGATGTTGGTGCAACCGAAAGCTCTATTGGTTTTCATACTGCTGTGGACGTTGCAACTCAGGCTTTAGATAATCTTCAATCGACAGCGGCAAGTCATAGAAGATCAATGGTACTCGAAGTTATGGGAAGAGATGCTGGCCATATAGCTTTAAATGCCGGTATCGCTGGCGGTGCAGATATTATTTTAATTCCTGAAATTAAATATTCTATAAATGGCATAATTAATAAATTAAATTCTATGAAAAAACATGACATACAACATTCTTTAATAATTGTAGCTGAAGCTGTTAAAAAAGAAGATGGTAGCACTGTTTTACATAAATATATGGACGGTGAACAGAGGCTAGGCGGTATTGGAGATTATATTGCTCAAGAAATAATGAAAAGAACTGATGTAGAGTGTAGAGTAACTTCTTTAGGACATGTGCAGAGAGGGGCTCCACCCACAGCTAGTGACAGAATTTTAGCAAGTGCATTCGGTGTCTATGCAGTTGATTTATTAAACCAAAAAAAATTTGACAGGATGGTCGCTTGGAAAGATAGAAAAGTTGTAGATGTACCTATTGATGAGGGAATAAGTACTTATAAAAATGTTGAAAGAAAAGACTCTTTGGTAGAGACCGCTTTATCTTTGGACATTTATATTGGAGACGATGTCTGATGACTGATAAAAATTTAAATAGATATGCTAACAAACTTGTAAATGCATTTTTAAAAAACAAAATTATTTCACCGTTACCACTGAAAATTACAAAAAAAATTTCTAAAGCTCAAAGGTTCAGAAAATTATGTGAAAGTAAAATAAAAAAGCCTATAATTGGATTTAAAGCAGCGGGCACAGGTATACCGGTTTTAAAAAAACTAAAAGAAAAAGAACCATTCTATGCAGCAGTATATAAACACAATGTTTTAAAAAATAAACAATCTGTTAAAACAAACGAATTCACAATGGGTGTTGAATTAGAGGTTTGTTATAAGATAAAAAAGCATTTTTTTGATTTTAAAAAAAAAATTACAAAAAAAAATATAAAAAAATTTATTACACATATAGCACCGTGTATAGAGGTTGTGGGTTACAGGCAAAAAAAGAAGGGTATTAAAAGCCTAGGAGACCTTTGCTCAGATTTTGGAGCAAATGTTAAATTTATTGTTGGGTTTAAAAAAAAATATAATAATCAGAACGTTAAAAATCTTAAGACAAAACTTTCTAATAAAAAAATTAATCAAATAATTATTGGAAACACAAATACAGTTTATATTGATCCAATGAATTCTTTAAAATTTGTTTTAAGCAAGTTGCAAAAAGATAAAATTAAACTTAATAAAGATTTTTATGTTTTTACTGGATCTTCTGTTGGAGTTGTTCCGATCCTTTCTAAAGGCGTTTATAAAGGTGAAATAAATAAGCTCGGAAAAGTTTTTGCAAAGATTAATTAGATAAAAAATATCCACCCAGAACGATTATTGTTATTATGCTTATAAGTTTAATATTTTTAATAAATTTTGTTTTTTTCTCTCCTACAAATTTTCTTTGTGCTAGAAAATAAATATTAGACTGTCCTTTATTTCTAAATTTAGGTCTCATTGGGTTGGGAATAGTTTTGTTTTTAATTGGTCTAAATTTTTTGGGATTTATTTGAAGCATGTTTAATTAAACTCTATTTTGTATATCTTATCAACCTATAGGTGCGCATTTTAAGATCAACTCATATGTGCGTCATTATTGCAACTGATAATCATTATCATATTATTGTAACTGATAATCATTATCAGTCTAAAGTAGGAAACACAAATGAAAAAAATAATATTTACATCAGTTATATTAATGTGTGTTTACGTTACTAATTTATTTGCTAACGAGGTAAATATTTTTAGTGCACGACATTATGATTCTGATGTTCAACTATACGAAAAGTTTACAGCTAAAACAGGCATTAAGGTTAATGTTGTTTCAGGAAAGTCTAAAGCTCTAGAAAAAAGAATTATTGAGGAAGGAGCTGATAGTAAAGCAGATCTATATATTACCGCAGATGCCGGGAGATTAGGAGCTTTTGACGCAAAAGGTATGCTTCAAGCAGGCCTAAATACAGATGCAATTAAATCTGCAGTACCAAGTAATTTTAGAACTTCCAAATGGACTGGAATAGCTAAAAGAGCAAGAATAGTTTACTTTGCACCAGAAAGAGTTAACGGAGCTGAATTAGCAGGTTTAACTTATGAAAGTTTAGCTGATCCTAAATGGAAAGGCAGAATTGTAATAAGAGCATCAAATAATATATACAACCAGTCTTTAGTCGCATCCTTAGTAAAAAATAATGGTAAAGCAGCTACAGCAAAATGGTCAAAAGGTATGGTTGCTAATATGGCAAGAGTACCTAAAGGAAACGATAGAGCTCAAATACTTGCAGTAGCAGCTGGAGAAGCTGATATAGCAGTAGCTAATACATATTATTTAGCGCTTATGTTATCGGGTAAAAAAGGGCCTGAACAACAAGCAGCTGCCAAAAAAGTAAAACCGTTCTTTCCAAATCAAGATGGTAGAGGAACTCATATGAATATCAGTGGTGCAGGACTAGTAAAAGGAGCACCAAATAAAGCTAATGCAATTAAATTAGTAGAATTTTTACTAAGTGAAGAAGCACAAAATCACATAGTAAATAATACATTTGAGTATCCAATGATTGCAGGTGTTTCACCTCATCCATTGGTAGTTAATATGGGATTAGATTTTAAACAAGATTTAAAAACTAAAGTTGTTAACTACGGTAAATTACAAGCTGACGCTCTTGCATCAATGACAGGCGCAGGTTGGAAGTAAAACTCCTAAGTTGTTAATTAATTTATGAGGCGAACATTTAAAAAAGATAAAAATTTGAGCAGTTTAAAAACTGGATGTTCGCCTTGTATGAATGAAGTAAAAAAGATGAAAAGGAAAATAGCCAAGAGAGATCTATCAGAAATTAAAATTCAAGAGATTAAAAATATTGTTTCTTCAATATTTAAAGAAAAATAAGTAATTGACGTTTTTAAAATCAAGCCTTAAACCCCTACGGATGACAAATAAAAAACCAAATTTTTGGTTCATAAGTTCATTCATAGTATCTTTATTTGTAGCACTTCCAATATTAACTGTCTTTTCAAGCTATTTTAGTTCTACAAGTGAGTATATGGAGCTTTTAAAAACAACATTTTTAAAAGATTATATAATAAATTCTGCAACAATATTAATCGGAGTTTTATTTTTCACATTTTTTTTTGGAGTACTCTCAGCTTACTTTGTATCGTTTTATAATTTTTGGGGAGTAAATTTTTTTAAATGGGCATTAATATTATCATTCGCAGTACCTGCTTATATTTATGCATATTCATTAACTGCTTTTTTTGAAAATTATGGTTCTTTATTCTCTTTATTAACATGGGTATTTGGTGAGTATAATTATAATAAACATATACCAAAATTCGATGGAATGTTTGGAGCCATTATATCTATGTCTTTTTCATTATTTGGATATGTTTATGTTTTAACTAGAGCTTCATTTTATCATCAATCTAACAACTTAATTGAAGTGAGTAAAAATTTAGGATTAACGGCAAAAGAGAGTTTTTTCAGAATAATACTTCCATCAGCAAGACCCGCAATCGTAGCTGGATTGTCTTTGGTAGCTATGGAATGTTTGTCTGATTTTGGAACAGTGTCTTTCTTCAGTGTATCAACCTTAACTACAGGAATTTATAATTCCTGGTTAGCTTTTGATGATTTAAATACAGCAAACAAATTATCTTTTATACTTTTAATCATTATACTTTCTTTATTTTTATTAGAAAATTATTCAAGAGGCGGAGCCAAATATCATCAAAATACCAACACAGGATTTCGAAAAATACCAAAGATTGAATTAAAAGGGAAAAAATCCCTTTATCCGATATTTTTTTGTTCACTAATTTTTTTACTGAGTTTTATATTTCCATTAAGCCAAATGATATACTGGACAGTAAAATTTCCAAAATATATTCAAGATACAAACATATTAGAAATAAATTTAAATACGCTTTTATTAGTGTTTATAGCAAGTGTTGTATTAATTTCATTAGCTTTTTTAATTAACTTTGGAAATAGAATATCAAAAAGCAAATTATTAGATAATTTAAGCATGTTTTCAATTTCAGGTTATGCGATTCCTGGAGTAATTCTAGCTGTAGCATTTATCTCTTTTTTTTCTTGGATAAGTGATATTTTAGTTAACAATTTTGGTTTAGCTAGTATTAAAAGTGTATTTATTGGTTCAATATTTGGATTGATAGCCGCATATTTTATTCGATTTTATTCTTTAGCATTTAATGGAATTAAATCAAGCTACCTTAAAATAAATCAATCTATAGATGATAGCTCCTATTTATTAGGATATTCAAAATTTAGAACTTTTAGAAAAATTCATTTCCCTAATTTAAAAAATAGTATTTATTTAATTAGTATTTTAATTGCGATTGAGATTATCAAGGAATTACCAATCACTTTAATATTAAGGCCTTTTAATTTTGAAACCTTTGCAACTAAAGCTTATGCATATGCATCACAAGATTTACTAGAAGCGGCAGCATTACCTTCATTATTTCTTATTTTTTGGTCTGCTATTTTAATATTTTTTACCTCTAAGCATATACTTTCTGATAAATAATATTATATTCAATGTATGTCTATTAATTTTTTAGAGATTAATAATACAACTTTCGTTGCTAGTAAAAAAAATAAAGTTTTGGATTTTAATCTTACTATTAAAAATGAAGGAGATATTATTTGCCTTTTAGGACCTTCTGGTATTGGTAAAACAACAATATTGAGATCTATCGCTGGGTTACAAAAAATTCCAAAAGGAAAAATATTTTTAAAAGGAAAACTTTTATCATCTGAGGTCGATCATATTGAACCTGAAAAAAGAAATGTAGCTCTTTCATTTCAAGATAACAGTTTATTCCCACATTATACAATTTTAGAAAATATTAATTTTGGTGCAAAAAGAAATAGAAACTCAAATTATAATTTTGAAACTGATGAATTGATTAAACTTTTACATTTAGAAGGGTTGGCAGAAAAATACCCTCACCAAGTAAGTGCTGGTGAAGCCCAAAGGGTGTCTTTGGCAAGATCATTAATGTCAAAACCAGATTTACTATTACTTGATGAACCTTTTTCAAATGTGGATGAAAGCTTAAAAGTTGAATTGCAGCAAAATATTAAAAAAATTTTAAAAGAAAAAAAAATCACTACAATCATAGTTACTCATGACTCGTATGAAGCCTTTTATATGGCCGATTATTGCGGAATACTCTTAAGCCAAACAATGAAGCAGTTTGATACGCCCTATAATATTTATCATTATCCAAATTCCATAGAGGTAGTTAATTTTTTGAATAGAGGCATACTCGTTGATGCAAAAGTTTTAGATGAAAACAGTGTAGAACATCAATGTTTAGGTGTCATAAAAGGTAATTTTGTAAAAAAATATAAAAAAGGAACCGCTGTAAAACTATTAGTGCAACCTGATGACCTAGAACATGATGATAAAAGCGATTTAAAATTAGAAATAATTGATAGAAAGTTTAGAGGAACAAATTTTATTTATACTCTAAAAACTAAAAACGATGATTTAATACCTGTATTTGTTCACTCACATCATATTCATCAACATGAGGTTGAAGAAAAATTTGGAGTTAAAACACCGATTTATATTGACCATCTAGTGTGTTTTTAAGTAAAAGATATTATTCATGCGCTCTTAGCTCAGCTGGATAGAGCATCGGTTTTCTAAACCGAGGGTCGGAGGTTCGAATCCTCCAGAGCGCGCCATTTTATGAACGAAAATCTATTATACAGTTACGAAAAAAGTGAAATTGAAGGTGTTATCACTTTTAAAAACAAAAATACTACAATAGGCTTTATTCGTTTTAATAGTAAAGGAGAAGTTGAATATATATTTGTTAATCCAGCTTTTAGAAAAAAAGGATTTGCAAAAAAACTTTTAAAATTAACAAAAGAAAAAATTAAAAAAGATTTAATTCCAAAGGAGCCAATAAGCCCTTTAGGAAAGAAGTTGTTTAATATAGTTTAGTACTATGGTGAGAAATATTCTTATAACCGGAGGAGCAGGCTACATTGGTTCACACACTGCTGAAATTTTAATTAAAAATAAAAAAAAAGTTTATATAGTTGATAACTTATCAACTGGTTTTAAAAAATTAATTATTAAAAAAGCTAAATTTTTTAAAACTGATATATTAAAAAAAAACAAAATTAATAAAATAATCAATCAAAATAATATAGACTCAGTCATACATTTGGCAGCTGTTTTATCAGTTGGTGAAAGTGAGAGAAATCCTGGAAAATATAATAGAATTAATTTTGATGGAACTAAAAAATTATTAGCAGCAATTAAAAATACTAAAGTAAAAAACTTTATTTTTTCTTCAACATGCGCTGTTTATAAGGACGGTTTTACAAAAGTTACTGAAAAAACTAAAGTTGATCCAACAAGTGTTTACGGAAAAACAAAACTAAAATGTGAAAAAATTATTAAAAATTTTTGTAAAAAAAATAAACTTAATTATGGTATCCTTAGATATTTTAATGTAGCTGGAGCCAGTGCTTCAGGCAAGATAGGTCAAATAAATAAAGGAGATCAATTATTTAAAAACTTATCTTTAGAAGTACAGAAAAAAAAACCAATTTTTAAAATTTACGGTACAAAATATAAAACAAAAGATGGGACATGTATTAGAGATTATATACATGTATCTGATATCTCTGAAATTCACTATAAAACATTAATTAAAATTGATAAAAAAAAAGTATCAACAACTTTAAATTGTGGGTATGGAAAGGGAATTTCTGTTAAAGATGCTATTGGAGAATTCAAAAAATATGCAAATAATAATTTACAAATAATTAAATTTCCTATTAGAAAAGGGGATATGGTAAAAGTTATTAGTGATAATTCAAAACTTAAAAAATTTATTAAATGGAGACCAAAATTTAATAACATTAGTAAAATTGTAAAAAGTTGTATAATCTGGGAAAAAAAAATAACATAAATTTACAAGACATATTCAAAAAATTTTGTGAACAAAATGAGTTTGAAATTAACTCATCTCAAATAGAAATAAGATAATTTTTTAAATCCTAAAAAATCTTTTATTAATAAATTTATTAAAAAAGATAAAAAGCTATGTTTTTACTTATGTGGAAAGGTAGGTGTCGGTAAAACGATGTTGCTCGATTTTGTATATCAAAAATTTGAACATAAAAAACTTAGACAACATTTTAATGAATTTATGATTAATTTTCATGATTTCAGACATAAAAAAAAAGATAATAACACAATAAGTGCTTTTGTAAAAAAACTAAAAAAGAAATATGATTTAATTTACTTGGACGAGTTTCAGGTTACCAATATTGTTGATGCCATGATATTAGGTAAATTGTTTGAAATAATTTTTGAAGAAAAAATTAAAATGATAATCACTACAAATACAAAGTTAAATGATCTTTACAGGGACGGATTGCAAAGAGAACAATTTTTACCGTTTATTTCAATAATAGAAAAGTTTTCTGTTCAAAAAGAACTGCTTATAAAAGATGATTATCGAATGACAAATAACAACTCACTTCAAGATTATTTTTATCCCTTAAATAAAAAAACATCATTTAGAATTAATCAAAGATTTCGTGAATTAACTAGAGGTAAAGATAAAGATAAAAAAATAATCACAACAAAAGGAAGAGATTTTATAATTGAAAATTTTTATTCTGGTGTTGTGAGATTTAAATTTAAAGAATTATGTGATCAAAATTTAGGTGCGGAGGATTACATAAATATAGCTAACATTTGCAATCATTTGTGTATTGAAGAAATTCCTAAATTTAATAATGACAATTCTAACCAGCAACTAAGGTTTATAACTTTAATTGACATTTTATATGAAAAAGAAATTAAATTAACTATATCTCTTGAAGATCAGTTAAAAAGATTAGGCTCATCAATTAAACATTCTGAAGTTTTCAAACGAACTATTAGTAGATTGTCCGAAATGATAAAGATTCCTTAATATTTGGTAGTATTATCATATATATTGAATATCATTTATGAATCGATCTATATTTAGTAACTTCTTAAAATTGTAATTCGAACCAAAAAGGATAATAATCCTCCCGTTTTGAAACATCGTTTCAAAAATATTGTTAACAATAATAATAACTAAAGAGGATTATAATAATATGATCAAATCAATAAAAACTTGGATTTTAGTTGGATTTGCATCTTTGCTTTTAGTCGCTTGCGGCCAAGGCGGAGGAGGAGCTGGTTCAAAAAAATCTAAAACTTTAGAAAATACTAAGAAAGCTGGTTTTGTGAAATGTGGTGTTTCACAAGGTCTACCTGGTTTCTCTAATGCTGATGCATCTGGAAACTGGTCTGGTATTGATGTAGATGTATGTAGAGCTGTAGCTGCAGCTGTACTAGGTGATGCAGACAAAGTTAAATACACTCCGTTGAGTGCCAAAGAAAGATTTACGGCTTTAACATCAGGTGAAATCGATGTACTTGCACGTAACACTACTTGGACATTATCAAGAGACGCTGACATTGGTTTAACTTTTGTTGGGGTGAACTTTTACGATGGTCAAGGTTTCATGGTAAGAAAAAATTCTGGAATTAATTCTGTGAATGATTTCAAAAACGGTATTTCTGCTTGTACAAACACAGGTACAACTACCGAACTTAACATGAGAGACTTCTTTAATTCTAAAAACATAAGTTATGAACCAATTGCATTCGAAAAAGCGGATGAAGTTGTTCAAGCTTATGATGCTGGAAGATGTGATACTTACACAACAGATAAATCTGGTTTAGCAGCACAAAGAACAAAGATGTCAAATCCAGATGAGCACAAAGTATTACCAGAAACGATTTCTAAAGAACCATTAGGTCCTGTTGTAAGACAAGGGGATGCAGTATGGGAAGATATCGTAAGATGGTCTTTAAATACTATGATCGAAGCAGAAGAATATGGTGTAAATTCATCTAATGCTTCTAGCCTAAAAGACTCTGAAAACCCACAAATTAAAAGATTAGTAGGTTCAGAGGGTGAATTAGGTGCAGCATTCGGTTTAGATAACGAATGGAGCTTAAGAATTATCGAGCAAGTTGGTAACTACGGTGAAAGCTATAAAAAACACATAGCTGATACTGGAATTTTACCTAATAGAGGTCCAAACCAACTATGGACTAAAGGTGGAATTCTTTACGTACCACCAGCAAGATAATTGCTAATAAAATTAAAAAGGGCTGGATTTATCTGGCCCTTTTTTTTAATCTAACACTTTAAATGAATCTTAAAAAATTAAATATTGAAAACAAAAGAGTTAGAGATTTTATTCCTCAAGCATTAACTGTTTTAGCTTTACTTTCTGTAATTATTTATTTTGCTACTAATGCTCAAATTAACATGGGCAATAGAGGAATATCCTTTGGTTTTGGTTTTCTAAATCAAGAAGCATCATTTGATATTACTTTTTCAATGATTGAATACGATGGTTCCTATTCTTACGGAAGAGCATTTTTAGTAGGATTATTAAATACAATTTTAGTTTCGGTAATTGGGATATTTTTTGCAACAATTATTGGAGTATTTGTAGGAGTATCTAGATTATCAGATAATTATTTAATAGCGAAAGTAGCTGAGTGGTATGTAGAAATCTTCAGAAATATACCTTTGATTTTACAAATTTTTTTCTGGTATTTTGCTGCTTTAAGAGCACTTCCTTTGCCTGAAAATGGAATAAGTTTTAATGATATATCATTTTTAACGATAAAAGGATGGTATGTACCAAAATTTATATGGACTAATTTTAATATTTTTCTTTTATCAGTTATAGCTGCATTTATAGCGATTTATTTTATTGGTTCTTATGCAACTAAACAAAGAGAACAATTTGGAAAACAACTACCTACAACAACTATTTATTTAGCAACTTTAATAATAATACCTTTAATTACATTTCTTTTTTTCGGTGTATCTCTTAATTTTGAATACCCTGTTCTAAAACAATTATCTTCAACAGTTTATACTTATGAGGGTGGTGTAAGTATTATCCCAGAGCTAATAGCGCTTGCTTTAGCTTTATCAATGTACACAGCAACATTTATTGCCGAAAATGTTAGAGCTGGAATTCTGGGAGTTGGAAAAGGTCAAAAAGAAGCAGCAGCAAGTATAGGATTAAATAAAAATCAAATTTTAAAACTTGTAGTAATGCCTCAAGCATTAAGAATTATTATTCCACCAACTACAAATCAATATTTAAATTTAACAAAAAACTCATCTTTAGCAGCTGCTATAGCATATCCAGATATAGTATTAGTTTTTGCTGGAACAGCTTTAATGCAAACAGGTAGAGCTATTGAAATAATTTCAATCACTATGCTTACTTATCTTACTTTAAGTATTTCAATTTCAATGTTTATGAATTGGTATAATAAAAAAATGGCTATTAAGGAAAAATAATGAATTTAATTGCAAAACCCTCAAAAGAGAATATTAAAACATATGTTCCCATTGGTTTGTTTCTTATTTCTATAAGTTTTTTTGATGTTTTTATTAATGCTTTTTTTAATTTCAATTTAATGGCTTTTTTGCCTTCTCAAATAAGTTATTTTTTACCATTGATCTTAGGTTTTATTGGATTTTACCTAATTAGAATTGAATTTAGCGGTGTTAGTTCTTTAGATATTTTAAATAAGAATATCAATTCTAACAATTTTAACGCTTTACTAACTCTTTTTACAATTTTTATTATTATAAAATCTATTCCTCCAATGCTCGACTGGTTTATTTTAGATGCTAATTTTGTAGGAAATTCAAAGGAAGATTGTACTGGTGACGGTGCTTGCTGGGTGTTTATAAAGGTTTGGTTCAATAGGTTTATGTATGGTCTTTATCCTGATGCAGAACAATGGAGAATAAATGCAGCTTTTTTAATTTTATTTGTAATAGTAGGAGCTTCTTTTTTTGTCTCTGAAAAGCTTAAAAAGTACTTTATTTTATTTTTGATTTTTGTTTTTCCATTTTTAGGAATAAAACTAATCTCAGGCGGAAGTTTTGGGCTTGAGTATGTAGAAAGTGCTGCCTGGGGAGGCCTTTCATTAACTTTCATTATTTCTGCATTCGCAATACTTTTTTGTTTTCCAATTGGTGTAATTTTAGCCCTTGGGAGAAGATCTTCTTTGCCAGCAATTAAATATATATCAATTGGTTTTATAGAACTTTGGAGAGGAGTTCCTCTAATTACAGTTTTATTTATGTCAGCTGTAATGTTCCCAATGTTTCTTCCTGATGGAACTTTTATTGATAAATTAATAAGAGTATTGATCGCTATTACATTATTCGAAGCCGCATATATGGCAGAAGTTGTGAGGGGCGGATTACAAGCTTTACCAAAAGGTCAATATGAAGCTGCTAAATCTTTAGGAATGGGCTATTGGAGAATGAACGCACTTGTAATATTACCTCAAGCGCTCAAATTAGTGATACCTGGAATTGCAAACACTCTTCTAGCTTTAGTAAAAGATACACCATTAATTTTTGTTGTTGGGTTGATGGAATTAGCAGGTATGATAGGTTTAGCAAAAACTAACCCTAAATGGCTTGGAATGGCAATGGAAGGGTATGTTTTTGCAGGTTTAGTTTTCTGGGTAATATGTTATGCAATGAGTAGATATAGCCAAAATTTAGAGAAAAAATTAAGTACAGAAAGATAATTATGTCGAAAATAATTGAACTTAAAAATGTAAATAAATGGTTTGATAAGTTTCAAGTTCTAAAGGACATTGATCTTGCAGTAGCCCCACAAGAAAAAATTGTTATTTGTGGGCCATCTGGATCTGGTAAGTCAACATTAATCAGATGTATTAATAGATTAGAAGAACACCAAGAAGGAAATATTATTGTTGATGGAACAGAACTTTCTGAGAGCACAAAAAATATTGAAAAAATAAGAGCTGAAGTTGGAATGGTGTTTCAGCAATTTAATTTATTTCCTCACTTATCTATTTTAGACAATTGTTCTCTAGCTCCTATATGGGTTAAAAAATTACCAAAAAAACAAGCTGAGGAAGTAGCAATGAATAATTTAAAAAGAGTTCAAATTGACGATCAGGCTTTAAAGTTTCCTGGTCAATTATCCGGTGGTCAACAACAACGTGCTGCCATAGCTAGAGCTTTATGTATGGAGCCAAAAATTATGTTGTTTGATGAACCAACCTCCGCATTAGATCCTGAGATGATTAAAGAGGTTTTAGATGTAATGGTCGATTTAGCAAAAGGTGGTATGACAATGATAGTTGTTACTCACGAAATGGGGTTTGCTAAAGAAGTTGCTGATTATATGATTTTTATGGATGAAGGTAAAATTGTAGAACGGGCAAAAACAAAAGAGTTTTTTGAAAATCCTAAATCAGAAAGAACAAAACTTTTCCTTAGTCAAATCTTATAACCACTTAGGTATTGGCAAATTCTTACTTTTTAAAAATTCTTTATTAAAAATTTTACTAGCATATCTTTTTCCATGATCACAGAGTATTGTAACAATTGTTTTTCCGGGTCCCATTTTTTTTGCTAGCTTTATTGCCCCAGCTATATTGATACCAGAAGATCCACCTAATATTATCTTTTGTTTTTCAATTAAGTTGAAAACTATATTTAAAGCCTCAACATCATCAGATTGAAATGCATCATCTACTAAAGCTTTATCAAAATTTTTAGTAATTCTTCCTGTGCCTATTCCTTCAGTAATTGAATTACCAATGCTTTCGAGTTTATTATTTTTAATATGAGAGTAAAGAGACGACCCCATAGGATCTGATAAAGCAATTTTTATATTCTTATTCTTATTTTTTAACCCAACAGACACACCAGCTAAAGTTCCACCAGTTCCAACTGCACAGGTAAAAGCATCTATTGAGCCTGCTGTTTGGTTCCAAATTTCTTCAGCAGTAGTTTGAATATGAGCCTCTGCATTAATAACATTATCAAATTGATTAGCCCAGTATACACCATATGAACTATTTTTATTCAGATCTTCAGCAATTTTTTTTGATTGCTTAATATAATTTTTAGGATCAGAATATGGAACGGCATCAACTTCAATTAGATCGGCTCCTAATTTTTTCAACGTTTCTTTTTTTTCGATTGATTGAGTTCTAGGTATGACAATTTTCAATTTTAAGCCATATTCTCTGCAAACTATTGCTAACCCTATTCCCGTGTTACCAGCAGTGCCTTCTACAATTGTGCCACCTTTTGAGATAAGCTTTCTTTTTATAGCATCTTGTACTATAAAAAGTGCCGCTCTATCTTTAACTGACTCTCCAGGATTACAATACTCGGCTTTACCATAAATGTGGCAACCTGTTAATTCTGAGGCTTGTTTTAATTTGACTAATGGTGTATTTCCAATTTGGTTTAACACTGTATTGGTATCCATAACATTAAATATATGAAAAAATTAATACTTTCAATTGCAATATTTTTCTATTTTAATAGTCAATTATTTAGCCATGTAGATCATTATTCAAAATATAATTATTTAGAATACGAATTATATAGAAACAATAATCCTATAGGTTATCACAAATATGATTTTATTAGAGATGGTGATAATTTAAAGATATTAAGCGAAGTAAACTTTAAGATTTCTAAATTAGGAGTAGATCTTTACAAATACTTTGCAAAAAGTGAAGAAAATTATAAAAATGGTTTCTTTACAAGTTACTCATCAACCACAAAACAAAATAAAAAAGATAGATATGTAAACATAAAACTTGACGAAAATAATAATCACTTAAATATTGATGGTTCTTCTTATCAAGGTAAGGCAAATAAAGAGTTTATAGTCGGCACTTGGTGGAATCATGAAATTGTTAAAGCTAAGGCACAAATAAGTGGTATTTCAGGAAGAATAATTGATCAAACTGTTACTTTCTTAGGCAAAGAGGATGTTAAAATTGGAGATAAAACATATAAAACGTTAAGATTTAACTTTAAGTCATCAGATAAGTCTCTTCCAGATAGTAAAAAATTAAATACAGATATTTGGTATGAGGAAGGCACATATTTATGGGTTAAAGCAGCTTTTGAAAAAACAGGTTATTGGGAATATAGGATTAAAAAAGTAAATTAATAATATTTAGGTCAAGTTTTTTATTAATTAGTCAATAGATAAAATGATTAATTTTCAGCATTTGAAGGGCAATATTTTTTTTTTTAAGGTATTGCCTATTTGTTCATTTTGAGGTTTTATTATCAAAAAAAAGGGAGTTCTAATGGAAGAAAATTTCAATATTCATTTAGGTAAAAAATTAAGAATGAGAAGACTTTCGTTAGGTCTTACTCAAACAAAAGTAGCTCAAGCAATTAATGTAACATTTCAACAAATCCAAAAATATGAAAAAGGCACTAATGGTGTTAGTTCAAATAGATTAATGCAATTATCTCAGTTTTTAAAAGTTCCAATTATTTATTTTTTTGAAGATTATAAAGAATTTAAGGATATAAGTTCTAACGATGAAACAAGTGATGACTTGAATTATTCATTTTTAAGTAGAACCTTTTCCTCACTATCAAAAGTTCAAAAAGAGAGAATTCTTCAGATTTTGAACAATACTTCTAAATTTGAAAAATTTGGTTAATTTGGCTCCTCGGGCAGGACTCGAACCTGCGACCAATTGATTAACAGTCAACTGCTCTACCAACTGAGCTACCGAGGAATAAAACGCAACATACTTTTTTTAGGTAAATAAAACAACTTAATTTTTTGGAGGCCACGCCCAGAATCGAACTGGGATAAAAGGATTTGCAATCCTCTGCGTAACCATTCCGCCACGTGGCCAGTCTATAATTATCTATTAAAGCATTTAATTATTTTAATAAAGAGAAATCTAACTATTTAGGGTTGTAGGCTTAATGATATAAAGTAAATTAGATATAATTCAAAATTATGGAATTTAAGAAATATGACCATTTAAAGGAAGAAAAAATAATCTCTGATTATTGGATAAAGCTTAATTGTTTTAAACCTAAAACGACAAAATTAAATAAAAAATTTTCAGTTGTAATCCCGCCTCCAAATGTAACTGGCAGGCTTCATATGGGACATGCTTTAAATAACAGTCTTCAAGATGTTCTTGTAAGATTTAAAAGAATGAAAGGTTTTGAGACTTTGTGGCAACCAGGAACGGATCATGCTGGTATAGCTACACAAGCAGTTGTAGAAAAAAACCTTGAAAAAGAAAACGTTGATAAAAACCAATTAGGGCGAGATGGTTTTATAAAAAGAGTTTGGGAGTGGAAAGAGGAGTCTGGAGGAATAATATTAGATCAATTAAAAAAATTAGGATGCTCTTGCGATTGGTCTAGAACCAGATTCACAATGGATAAAGACTTGTCTAAAGCGGTAATCAAAGTCTTTGTAGATCTTTACAATAACAAATTGATTTATAAAGATGAAAAATTAGTAAATTGGGACACTAAACTTCAAACAGCTATCTCTGATTTAGAGGTAATCCAAAAAGATGTTCAGTCACAATTATATTACATAGATTATGCTATTGAAGGCACCACAGATAAAATTACAATTGCAACAACAAGACCAGAAACAATGATGGGTGACACAGCTATTGCAGTTAATCCAAAAGATGAGAGGTATAAGTCATTAATTGGGAAGAATGTTTTAATACCATTAGTAGATAGAACTATTAAGATAATTGCTGATTATTATGCTGATCCCGAACAAGGTTCTGGAGCAGTTAAAATTACTCCAGCCCATGATTTTAATGATTATGAAGTGGGAAAAAGAAATGATCTAAAAATAATAAATGTTCTAGAAAAAAACGGTTCGGTAAACAAAAATGGAATAAAGGAATTTATTGGATTAGACCGATTTGAAGCTAGAAAATTATTAGTAAAAAAACTTAAGGAGAAAGGTTATTTAGTAAAGATAGAAAATATTAAAAACAAAGTTCCTTATGGAGATAGGTCGAATTCAATTATTGAACCTCTCTTGACAGAACAGTGGTTTGTTGATGCAAAGAAATTAGCAAAAAAACCTATTCAAATTGTTAAAGATGGTAAAACATCTTTTTATCCTGAAACCTGGACAAAAACTTTTTTTCAATGGATGAAAAATATTGAGCCATGGTGCGTTTCTCGTCAAATTTGGTGGGGACACAGGATACCAGCTTGGTATGATCAACATAATAATATTTTTGTAGCTGAAAATGAAAAAGAAGCACTTAAATTAGCTAAGAAAAAAAATAAAAAAATTACTAAACTAAAACAAGAAACTGATGTTCTTGATACTTGGTTTTCATCAGCTTTATGGCCTTTTGCAACATTAGGTTGGCCAAATAAAACGAAGGAGCTTTCAAAATTTTATCCAACTTCCGTATTAGTAACAGGTTTTGATATAATTTTTTTCTGGGTAGCTAGAATGCTAATGATGGGGAATTATTTCAAGAATAAAACTCCATTCGATAAGGTTTATGTACACGCTCTTGTAAGAGATGAAAAAGGGCAAAAAATGTCTAAATCCAAAGGCAATGTAATTGATCCATTGGAATTAATTAATGAGTATGGTGCAGACAGTTTAAGGTTCACTCTAATTTCTATGGCATCACCTGGCAGAGATGTTAAATTAGCGAAAGATAGAGTGATAGGTAATAGAAACTTTATTACAAAAATTTGGAGTGCGAATAATTTTTTACAATTAAATAAATGTAAATATGATAAAAAAATAAATATAAATTCTATTAAATTATCAATTAACCATTGGATTTATAACGAATTTGTATTAACTCAAAATCTAGTAACTAAAAATTTAGAAATTTTTAGGTTTGATGAGGCAGCCAAACATATCTATCAATTTGTCTGGCACTATTATTGTGACTGGTATTTAGAATTTTTAAAGCCAATTTTCAACTCTAAAAATAGAGCAGAATTAAACGAAGCTAAATTGTTTTCCTCTTTTATGATGTCAAATATTCTTAAGTTGTTGCATCCATTTATTCCTTTCTTTACCGAAACAGTTTGGATTAAAAATAATTACAAAAAATTTACTAAAACAAACTTGGTATTATCAAAGTGGCCTGAATATAAAACAATGGATAAGTTTAAAAAAAACTGCACTGATATCAATAATTTAATCGGATTTATATCAAGTATAAGATCATCAAAATCAGAATTAAAAATTACTCCTAAACTATATTGTGATATTCATTTTTTAGAAAAATCATCTAAATTAAATAAGATTATTCAAAATAACCTAATTTTAGCTAAACAAGTGGGCAGAATAAGAAATATTTTAAAGTCAAAAAAAATCGACAATAATACAATTGAAATCTTATCTCAAAATGAAAAAATTTCTTTAAATTTTAATGAAAATATTGATTTAGCATCTCAAAAAATAAGAATTTCTCAAAAAATTGAGAACTTAAACAATCAAATAAATGCTTTGAATAATAAATTAAAAAATCAAGCTTATGTTAAAAATGCTCCAAAAGAAATAGTTCAAAATGATAAAAAATTACTCAAAGAATTAACTATTGAAGATAGTAAATTAAGAAGTATTGTATCTAGTATTAATTAAAAATGTCTAAATTTAATAAAAAAAAATTACCAAGCCGTCACACTTCTTTGGGCCCAGATAGAGCTCCTCATAGATCATTTTATTATGCGATGGGAGAAACGGAACAAGATGTAGCAAAACCATTCGTTGGTGTCGTTTCAACTTGGAATGAAGCTGCTCCTTGTAACACAGCTTTGATGAGGCAAGCTCAGTCAGTCAAAAAGGGGGTGAAAGAGAGCGGGGGAACACCGAGAGAATTTTGCACAATTACTGTTACTGACGGTATAGCAATGGGACATGAGGGAATGAAATCCTCTTTAATCTCAAGAGAAATAATTGCTGACTCTGCAGAACTTACCGTGAGAGGACATTGTTATGATGCTTTAGTTGGAATTGCAGGTTGCGATAAATCTTTACCAGGTTTGATGATGTCTATGTTAAGGCTTAATGTTCCGAGCGTTTTTATTTATGGTGGTTCTATTTTACCAGGAAAATTTAAAGGAAAAGATGTTACAGTAGTTGATGTGTTTGAAGCTGTGGGCAAACATTCATCAGGTGCAATGTCTTCAGATGAGTTAAGAGAACTAGAGTTAGTTGCTTGCCCGAGTGCAGGAGCCTGTGGCGGACAATTTACTGCTAATACTATGGCTTGTGTTTCAGAGGCAATAGGTCTTGCTTTACCATATTCAGCAGGAACACCAGCTCCCTATGAGGAAAGAGATAAGTATGCTTTTGATAGCGGACAAACAGTAATGAATTTATTAGAAAAAAATATTAAACCTCGAGATATTGTAACCAAAAAAGCTTTAGAAAACGCTGCTACAATTGTTGCAGCCACAGGAGGATCAACAAATGCAGCTTTACATCTTCCAGCTTTGGCAAATGAGGTAGGGATAAAATTTGATCTTATGGATGTTGCAAAAATATTTAAAAGAACACCTTATCTCGCAGATTTAAAACCCGGTGGAAAATATGTAGCTAAAGATATGTGGGAAGCTGGTGGTGTTCCTATGTTATTAAAAACTTTATATGACGGAGGATATATTCATGGCGAGTGTATGACAGTTACAGGTAAAACAATGAAAGAAAATTTGGCTAATATTAAGTTTAATACTAACCAAAAAGTTTTAAGAGAATATAAAAATCCACTTTCCCCAGATGGTGGAGTTGTTGGGCTAAAAGGCAATTTAGCTCCAGAGGGAGCAATTGTAAAAATTGCAGGATTAAAAAAATTACAATTTACAGGTAAAGCTAGATGTTTTGACAACGAGGAAGATGCAATGAAAGCAGTACAAACAAAAAAATATAAAGACGGTGATGTAATAATAATTAGATACGAAGGTCCAAAAGGTGGACCAGGAATGCGAGAAATGCTTTCAACAACTGGAGCTATTTACGGACAAGGCAAGGGTGAGAAAGTTGCACTTATAACTGATGGAAGGTTTTCAGGAGCTACAAGAGGTTTCTGTGTTGGTCACGTTGGTCCAGAAGCTGCAATGGGCGGTCCAATTGCACTTCTTAAAAATGGAGATGTTATAGAGATAGACGCAAAAAAGGGAACAATTAATGTAAGGCTTACTAGCGCACAATTAAAAACTAGAAGAAAAAAGTGGAAAGAAAAAAAATCAAGTTTTGGATCGGGAACAATTTGGAAATACGCTCAAACAGTTGGACCTGCATATCTTGGTGCCCCGACACATCCAGGTAAGAAAAAAGAAGTTAAAGAATACTCAAAAATTTAATGAAAATACGTCCAGTTATCTTATGTGGCGGTTCCGGTACACGACTTTGGCCTAATCAAAAATATCATCAACCAAAACAATTTATTGATTTTGGAAATTGGACTTTATTTGGAAGAACTTTAGAAAGGATTAAAAGTCCAATATTTGATTATCCAATAATAAGTACTAATAAGAAATATATTAACGATATAAAAAAACACTTAAGATTAAAAGCTTTTAAAAAATATAAAATTATTCTTGAACCAGCAAAAAGAAATACTGCACCTGCCATACTCAGTTCAGCACTAATAGAAGAAATACCTGAGAACCAGCCCTTAATGTTTTTAACATCAGATCATTTAATTGAGAAAACAAACTTGTTTAATAAATCTATTAAACAACACCTTAAATACTTGACAGATAAAAATATCTTTATATTTGGCATTAAACCCTCAAACCCTTCATCTGAGTTTGGTTATTTTTTATCAAAACAAGTAAAAAATAAAAACAAGGTTACAAAATTTATTGAAAAACCAAATTTAGAAAAAGCAAAAAAAATCATTAAAAAAAATGCTTATTGGAATTCAGGAATGTTTTTTCTTACGAAAAAATCAATAATTAATAATTTCAAGAAGTACCAAAATAGAAGCTTTAATCATTGTTTAAATTCTGTAAAAAAATCAAAATTTAAAAATAATATTTATTATCTTAATAAAAATGACTTTTTAAAATGCAAGACAATATCTTTTGATTACTCAATTTTGGAAAAATCAAAAGATATAAATGCTATAAATTTAAATATACCTTGGTCTGATCTAGGTAGCTGGAAGGAAATTTGTAAAGTCTATAATAAATTAAAGGCTAAATATCACAAAAAAAAGAATATTTTTCATAGACCTTGGGGTAGTTACACAAATTTATACAAAGGCAAAAATTTTTTGATAAAGGAAATATATGTAAAGCCTAAAGGGGTTTTAAGTCTTCAGAAACATTTTTATCGTTCAGAACATTGGGTGGTGACCCAGGGAACTCCTAAAATAACGCTTAATAAAAAAATTTTTTTTTTAAAGCCTAATGAAACTATCTTTGTACCAGTTAAATCTATTCACAGAATTGAAAATCCTTTCAAGACCCCAGTAAAAATAATTGAAGCTCAATTAGGAACGATTTTAAAAGAAACGGATATAGTTAGGTATCAAGATATATACGGTAGAATTAAATAATTTCTAGTTCAATTGGTGTGTGATCTGATGGTTTTTCTTTAGATCTTGGTTTCTTATTTATATTAATTGATTTTATATTCTCAATTAAATTATTTGATAGCAAAAAGTGGTCTATTCTCATACCATAATTTTTTTGCCAT
>JAOHFJ010000006.1 GCA_028097945.1 Candidatus Pelagibacter sp. | reverse complement strand
CAGATGAACAAGGTGTAGTTTTAAGATTTGGAAAATTTGTAAATACAACTCAACCAGGATTGCATTATCATTTACCAATGCCAATTGAGAGAGTGTTAACTCCTAAGGTTACAAAAGTTAATAGAGTTGATGTTGGTTTTAGACCAGCAAGTGATAGTGGGAGATCCTCTGGGGTTGGAAATGTTCCCGAAGAGAGTTTAATGCTTACAGGAGATGAAAATATAGTTGATATAAATTACTCAGTGTTTTGGGTGATAAAAGATGCAGGTAAATTTTTATTTAACATTCAAAGTCCAGTTGAGACAGTAAAAGCCACTTCTGAAACAGCAATGAGAGAAGTGATTGCAAAAAACAATATTCAAACAATTCTAACTGAAGGAAGAGCAAATATTGAAGTTGAGGTTCAAATTACTCAAATGATACTAGATGAATATGAGTCAGGTATTCAAATTACCCAAGTGCAAACTCAGCAAGCAGACCCACCTGAGCAAGTTATTGATGCGTTCAGAGATGTACAGGCCGCAAGAGCGGATAGAGAAAGATCGAAGAACGAAGCGGAGGGTTATGCTAACGATGTAATTCCAAGAGCACGAGGGGAAGCAGAGCAAGTTTTGCAACAAGCAGAAGCATATAAAAAAGAAGTAGTAGCAAAAGCAGAAGGTGAAGCAAGCAGATTTTTAGCAATTTACAATGAATACAAAAACGCAAAACAAGTTACCCAAGAAAGAATGTATCTAGAGACTATGGAAAAAGTTTTAGCCGATATTGATAAAGTTATCATAGACAAAAACTCTGGCTCAGGTGTTGTTCCTTATTTACCTTTACCAGCATTAAAAAAATCAGGGAGTAATAATTAATGAAAGGCGTTAAACTTATAATTCCAGCAATAGTTTTAATAGCAGTTGTATTATTTCAATCTTTATTTATTGTACAAGAAATTAGTCAAGCAATTGTTCTTCAATTTGGTGACCCAAAAAAAATTATAACTAAAGCTGGGTTAAACTTTAAACTACCATTTATCCAAAACGTAGTTTTCTTAGATAAAAGAATTCTGAATTTAGATAATGAACCTCAAGAAGTTATTGCAGCAGATCAAAAACGTTTAATAGTAGATGCAATCGCTAGGTTTAAGATTGTAGATCCACTTAAGTTTTACATTTCAGTTGGAAATGAAAGAGTAGCAAGATCTAGATTGTCTACAATTATAAATTCAAGAATAAGAGGTGTATTAGGTACCCAGGAACTAGCAACGCTTTTGTCAACAGATAGAACAAAACAAATGTCAATTATTCAAAATGATGTAAATACAGAAGCTAAAAATTTTGGAATAGAAATTGTTGATGTAAGAATAAAGAGAGCTGACTTACCTCCCGCTAATAGTGAAGCGATTTACAAAAGAATGCAGACTGAAAGAGAAAGAGAAGCAAAAGAATTTAGAGCACAAGGTGCTGAGATAGCTCAAAAAATTAGATCAACAGCTGATAAGGATGTGACTGTAATTCTGGCGGAAGCAAATAAAAAATCTGAAATCATGAAGGGTGAAGGGGATGGAGAAAGAAATAAAATTTTTGCTAATGCTTTTGGAAGAGATCCTCAGTTTTTTGCTTTTTACAGAGCAATGCAAGCTTATGAAAAAGCTTTAATTGGTGGAGAGACATCTTTAGTTTTATCACCTGATAGCGAATTCTTTAAATTTTTTGGTAAGGCTATGAAGCCGGCTAGATAATTAATAGTAAACTTGTGAATGAATTTATTATCGCAATTGGTTTATTATTTTTTATTGAAGGTTTTTTTCTTGCCATTTTCCCGTCAAGAATTAAGAATATGCTGGAGGTTATTAAAAAAACACCAGAAAATAAACTAAGATCATTCGGATTGTTTTTTTTGATTATCGGCTTTTTAATAATTTGGTATATAAAAAATTAGATGAATTATTTTAAGAAATCATTTTTTCTATTAGTAGTTTTCAATTTTTTATTTGTTCAAGCTAAAGCTGTTCCTAGCTCTTTTGCTGATTTAGCGGAAAAATTAATGCCTTCTGTTGTGAATATTTCAACTACTCAAACCGTAAAAACAACAACTAATCAACTTCCTTTTCAATTTCCTCCAGGATCTCCTTTTGGTGAGATGTTCAAAGATTTTGAAAGACCCACTGAGAGAAAAGCTTCATCTTTAGGATCTGGTTTTATAATTAAAGAAGATGGTATTGTAATTACAAACAATCATGTGATTGCTAATGCTGAGGATATTTTAATACGTGTGGGTGACAAAGAATATAATGCTGAAGTAATAGGCGCAGACCCTTATATGGATCTAGCAGTTTTAAAAATGAAAACAAAAGATAAATTTAAACCTGTAAGTTTTGGTGACTCGAATAAAGCTAGAGTGGGTGATTGGGTTGTAGCTATTGGTAATCCTTTTGGTTTAGGCGGAACTGTAACTTCTGGAATAATCTCAGCTAGAAACAGACAAATTGGATTGACGCGTTATGAAGATTTTATACAAACCGATGCATCTATTAACCAAGGTAACTCAGGCGGACCATTATTTAATCTTAAAGGAGAAGTAATCGGAGTAAACACCGCAATTATAGCTCCAGGTCAATCAGGATCAATCGGGATAGGTTTTGCAATTCCGGCAAACGCTGCATCTAATGTAATTGATCAATTAATAAAATTTGGTGAAACAAAAAGAGGATGGTTAGGAGTAAGGATTCAAGAAGTAACTAAAGAAATAGCAGATGTTGAAAAATTAAAAAAACCAGCGGGAGCTCTCGTGGCGAGTGTTGGACAAGGTAGTCCAGCAGAAAAAGCCGGAATAAAAGCAGGTGATATTATTTTAGAATTCGATGGAAAAAAAATAAACACAATGAAAAAACTTCCGAATGTTGTTGCAAGCACTGAAGTAGGAAAAAGTGTTGAGCTTAAAATTTGGAGAAACAAAAAATTAATCTCAAAAAGACTAACTTTAGGAAGACTTGAGACATCAGAAGAATTTAAAGAAACAAAACCAAAAATTGTTAAAAAAGATACAGATGTTCAAAGTTTAAAAATTGTAGTCAGAGATTTAAATGAACAGGATATTTCTAACAGAAATTTAAACAAAAAAACTAAAGGAGTTGTGATAACTGAAATTTCTAACCGAAGCCCTTTAGTTAATCTTTTAAGTGTAAATGACATAATAATTGAAGTACAAAAAAATCCTGTAAAAAATTCTGTTGATTTAAATAAAATAGTTGACGGAATTTTTAAAAAGGGTGAAAAGACTTTATTGTTAACAATAATTAATAACAATAATAGAAGAAGATATCTCGGCGTAAAGATAAATTAATTTTGTCAAAAAAAATTATTCTCTTAGCAGGACCCACAGCTTCAGGAAAATCAAAATTAGCAATTCATTTGGCAAAAAAAATGGATGGAGAAATTATCAATGCTGATAGTATGCAAATCTATAAGGAATTTTCTATTTTATCCTCTAGGCCAAGAAGTTTAGAAACAAAAAAAATCAAACATCATTTGTACGGTATAGTTTCAGTTAAAAAATATTTCTCAGCAGGTGATTGGCTTAAAGAAGCAAAAAAAAAAGTATATTTATGTTTAAAGAAGAAAAAAATTCCAATTATTGTTGGAGGCACAGGTTTATATTTTAACACTATTACGAAAGGAATAAGTAAAATTCCAGATATAGACACCAAAACGAGAAATAATGTGAGAGTTTTATTTAAAAAACTTGGAGTTAAAAAGTTTTATGAGAAACTTTTAGAGCTAGATCCTAAAGTTAAAAATAGAATTAATCCAAAAGACTCCCAAAGGATACAAAGAGCCTATGAAGTAAAACTTAAAACGAAAAAGTCTTTATTTGACTGGTTTGCTAAAACGAAATCAGATTTTTTGGATTTCGATTTAAGAAAAGTTTTTATCGATATTCCAAGAAAAGATTTACTTCCAAAAATTTCATATAGAACTGAACTTATGTTTAAAGAAAACTGTTTAGGTGAAGTTAAAAAGTTTAATACGCTGAAGCTGAATAAGAGTTTATCAGCTAATAAATTAATAGGTGTTCAAGAAATTAATCAATTTATTAAAGAAAATATCTCAATAGACAAATGCAAAGAGCTTATCAATATAAAGACAAGACAGTACGCTAAAAGACAAAATACATGGGCTCGGGGACATATGAAGAATTGGAACAAGCTATATTCTAAAAATTTCTCTATTCTTCTTAAAAAAACATTAAAAGTCACCAGCTAAAACTTGACGGTTGGTATTTCTAGGCTAGATTGTATGAATGCCAAAATTATTCAGTGGAGCGGAAATAGTATTTAAAGCATTGGAAGACCAAAAAGTTGAATATATTTTTGGTTATCCAGGGGGAGCCGTGCTTCCAATTTATGATGAATTAAAAAATCATAAAACAATAAAACACATTTTAGCAAGACACGAACAGGGAGCAGGCCACGCTGCCGAGGGTTATGCAAGATCTAGTGGTAAGCCAGGAGTTTTATTAGTTACATCAGGTCCCGGCGCAACAAATGCTGTAACTGCATTAACAGATGCTTATATGGATTCAATACCTGTAGTTTGTATTTCAGGACAAGTACCGACGCATTTAATAGGAACAGATGCATTTCAAGAATGTGACACAACAGGAATAACCAGACCTTGCACTAAACATAATTGGTTAGTGAAAGATGTGAATGATTTAGCCGATATAATGAATCAAGCTTTTAAAATTGCAACAACTGGTCGACCTGGTCCTGTCTTGGTAGACATTCCTAAAGATATTCAATTTAACAAAGGGACTTATAAAGTAAGTAAAAACAAATTAGAAAAAAAATTAAATGGTGCACTTTCAAATAAAATAAATTTAAAAGATGTAGACAATTTTATTGAGATGATAAAAAAATCATCTAAACCTATTTTTTACACGGGTGGTGGGGTAATCAATTCAGGCCCGAAGGCAAGTGATCTTTTAAGAGAACTCGTTTCATTGACTGGTTTTCCTATTACTTCAACTTTACAAGGGTTAGGAGCTTTTCCTGGAGATGACCATCAATTTTTAGGAATGCTTGGTATGCATGGAACATATGAAGCTAATAACGCGATGCATGATTGCGACTTAATGATTAATATTGGCGCAAGATTCGACGATAGAATAACAGGAAAAATAGATGAGTTTTCTCCAAAATCAAAAAAAATTCATATCGATATAGATCCTTCTTCTATTGGAAAAAATGTAAAAGTTGATTTAGCAATAACAAGTGACGTAACAGAATTGTTGCAAGCAGTTATAAAAAGATTTAAAGAAAAAAATAAGAACTTTATCAATTCGAATAAACAAAAAATTGCAAAATGGTGGAGCCAGATTGATAAATGGAGAGAAAAAAAATCTTTAAACTTTATTAATAGTAATGAGACGATCAAACCACAGTATGCTGTACAAAGACTTTATGAACTAACTAAAGACCAAGATACTTTTATTACAACAGAAGTTGGACAGCATCAAATGTGGGCCGCTCAGCATTATAAATTTAATAAACCTAATAGATGGATGACTTCTGGAGGTCTTGGGACCATGGGATATGGTTTACCCGCAGCTATAGGTGTTCAAATAGCTCATCCAAAAAAACTAGTTGTAGATATTGCTGGTGAAGCTTCAATTTTAATGAATATCCAAGAAATGTCGACTGCAATACAATACAGACTACCTGTTAAAATTTTTATTTTAAACAATGAGTACATGGGAATGGTGCGTCAATGGCAAGAATTACTGCACGACAAAAACTATTCTGAAAGTTACACAGAAGCTTTACCAGATTTTGTAAAGTTAGCCGAAGCTTATGGTGCTGTTGGGATTAGAGCAAAAACACCTGTAGAATTAGATGAAAAGATTAAAGAAATGATTAATACAGATAAACCTGTAATATTTGATTGTGTAGTTGATAAAGTAGAAAATTGTTATCCAATGATACCATCTGGAAAACCTCATAACCAAATGCTTCTAGGACCAGAAGATGAAAAAGAAGAAGTTTCAGATGAAGGAAAAACTTTAGTTTAATGTCTAAACCAAAATCAGCATACAGCCAACCAACAAAATTTGGAAAAGAAGATCATCATATAATAGTTGTTTGGGTAGATAATGAAGCGGGTGTGTTAGCTAGAGTAATTGGATTATTTTCTGGAAGAGGTTACAACATTGAGTCTTTAGCAGTAGCTGAGATTGATAAGAAAAAACATTTATCAAGGATTACTATTGTTACCAAGGGAACCCCTGAGGTAATTCAACAGATTAAACTTCAGCTTGGAAAATTAATTCCTGTACACAAAGTCGCTGATTTTTCGAGAAATGATCCTAAAATATTATTTAAGGAACTTGCATTATTAAAAATAGTTGGATCATCAAAAAAACTAGATAAAGCAAAGAAATTATGTAAAAAATACAACGGAATAATTTTGGATAAAACAAAAAAGTCTTTTGTTATTCAAGTAACTGCTTTAAGAAGAGACATTGATAAATTAGTTGTAGCCTTAAAGCCTTTAGGACTTATAAGCGTTTCTAGAACAGGTGCAGTTGCAATGACAAAAGGTGAAGAAGTTTTTACACAATAGGAGTTAAACAATGAAAACATTTTATGAAAAAGACGCAGACGTTAATTTAATTAAAAATAAAAAAGTTGCGATTTTTGGCTATGGAAGCCAAGGTCATGCTCATGCACTAAATTTAAAAGATAGTGGTGTGAAGGAAGTTGTTGTTGCCTTAAGAGAGGGATCTTCAAGTGTTAAGAAAGCTGAGAGCGAAGGTTTAAAAGTTATGTCATTATCAGATGCTGCAGCTTGGGCAGATGTCGTCATGATGCTAACACCAGATGAACTTCAATCAGAAATTTACAAAAATCACATCGAGCAAAGAATGAAAGAAGGAACAAGTTTGGCTTTTGCTCACGGTTTGAATATTCATTTTGATTTGATAAATGCCAGAAAAGACTTGGATGTATTTATGGTTGCACCAAAAGGACCAGGTCACACGGTTAGAAGTGAATATCAAAAAGGTGGCGGTGTTCCATGTTTAATGGCAGTTCATAAAGACAGTTCGGGTAAAGCAAGAGACTTAGCATTATCTTATGCATCAGCAATTGGTGGAGGCAAGTCTGGAATTATAGAAACCACATTTAAGGATGAGTGTGAAACAGATTTATTTGGTGAACAAACTGTGCTTTGTGGTGGGTTAGTTGAGTTGATTAAAAATGGATTTGAAACTTTAACAGAGGCTGGTTATCCACCTGAGATGGCATATTTTGAAACATTGCATGAAGTGAAATTGATTGTTGATTTAATTTATGAGGGCGGAATTGCAAATATGAATTATTCAATTTCAAATACTGCAGAGTATGGAGAATATGTGTCAGGTAAAAGAATTGTTGATAATAAAACTAAAGAAAAAATGAAAGAAGTTTTAAAAGATATTCAAACAGGGAAATTTACCAAACAATGGATGGATGAACATAAATCAGGTCAGAAAAATTTTTTAAAGATGAGAAAAGATTTAGCTGATCATCCTATTGAAAAAGTAGGAAAAGAGCTTCGGGCAATGATGCCTTGGATCGGTAAGAACAAATTAGTTGATAAAGACAAAAATTAATTAATTGTGATTAAAATTATTAAATGTAAATGAAAAAGCCCTTACTGTTATTTATTACCACAGTTCTTTTCTTAATTTTTTTTTTATTTTTTTTAATCAACAATAAAACTATAGTTTCTAGAAGCATAATATCAAATTATTATCCTGAATTGATTTATTCAAGTTTATCAATGATTTTCGATAGCAATATTAATTCTAAAAGAATATCAAATGACTACAATGTTTTATTTCTTCCAAAGACCCAATACGTGAGTTTAGGGTTTGAAAAAAAAAAATTAGATTTTTTATGGGAAGATCCATTAAGTAAAAGATTCTGGAAAAAAAGAAAAAGTTTTTTTCTAGAAATTTTTGAAGATAAAATTTTTTTTACAGATACTCTCGGAAACTTTTATTACAGTGGTGTTAAAAAATTAAAGAACAAAGAACTAGATCTTAAAAAAATTAAAACAAATTTAGAAAAGAATAGCTCTTCTCAATTAAAAGTTCTTGACTTCCACATTTTCAAAAAAAAGATTTTTGTATCTAAGGTTTTAAGAATTGACCAGTGCAATTATCTTACAGTTGATATTGCAGATATAAATCTTGAATTTTTAGAATTTAAAAATATTTTTTCATCTCAAAATGCAAACGAATGCGTATCGGGTAAAATTCAAGGAGGAAAAATTGAGAATTTCAACTTAAACAAAATTTTAGTCACGGCTTCAGCGGATATTGATTTTAGTAAGGACACTCCAGACGTTAAAGCTCAAAATGATAATTCACTTTTTGGTAAAACTCTATTGATAGATACTATTAACCCTGGTTATGAAATTTATAATAAAGGACACCGAGTATCTCTTGGTCTTTTAGTTGATGATAAATTTATTTTTTCTACAGAGAACGGCCCGAGAGGTGGAGACGAAATAAATTTAGAACTAAAAGGTAAAAATTATGGATGGGGGTTAGCTTCTTACGGTTCAAAATATAGTAAAAATGAATTATTTTTAGATCACGAAAAACATAATTTTCAGGAGCCAATTTTTTCATTTATTCCCTCCATAGGAATTTCTGAAATTATAAAGTTAAATGATAATTTTGCTAATGAGTGGTATGATAATTACCTGGTAGCTTCTCTTAATTACAAACACCTTATAAGGTTAAAATTAAACAAAGATAAAACCAAAGTTCTATTCACTGAGAATATATACATTGGAGAAAGAATTCGAGATTTAGGGTATATTGAAAAAGAAAAAATAATTGTTTTAGCTCTTGAAGACTCAGGTTCAATTGGAATTTTGTTTCGTAAATAAAAAAGCCCATTCTTTATTCAAACCCTATAAAATAAAACCTAATACGATCTAAGAAAACTAGACCAATATTCAATAGTTATTGCTTATTCTAGTTTAAATTGTATTATACCATTTTGAATATGAGCGATAAAAATAGAATTATAATTTTCGATACTACTATGCGTGATGGTGAACAGTCGCCAGGTGCGTCAATGAGTTTGGAGGAAAAATTACAAATCTCAAGAGTGTTTGATGAACTTGGTGTTGACGTCATCGAGGCAGGTTTTCCTATTGCTTCACCAGGAGACTACGAAGCTGTAACTGAAATAAGCAAAACTCTAAAAAAATCTATTCCCGCTGGTTTAGCTCGTGCAACAAAAAAAGATATTGATGCTTGTCACGAAGCATTAAAGCATGCAAAAAATTTTAGAATACACACTTTCATTTCTACAAGTCCGCTTCATATGAAACATAAATTAAATAAATCCCCGGAAGAAGTTTTAGGATCAATCAAAGAAAGTGTAACTTATGCAAGAAAATTCACTGACGATGTAGAGTGGTCTTGTGAAGACGGAACTCGAACAAATATGGATTACATGTGCAAGACTGTTGAACTTGCAATTAAATGCGGAGCTAAAACTATAAATATTCCAGATACAGTTGGATACACAGTTCCTTCAGAGTTTAAAAAAATTATTGAGACATTGTTAAATAAAGTTCCAAATATTGATAAAGCAATCATTTCAACTCACTGTCATAATGATTTAGGTTTAGCGGTCGCAAATTCATTAGCTGGAGTTATGGCTGGAGCAAGACAAATTGAATGTACAATTAATGGTATCGGCGAAAGAGCTGGTAATGCCGCTCTTGAAGAAGTCGTGATGGCTATGAGAACAAGACATGATTTGATGCCTTACACAACAAATATTAATACAAAACTTTTAAGTAAAGCGTCAAAAGTTGTTTCAAACGCAACCGGGTTTCCAGTTCAATTTAATAAAGCAATCGTAGGGAAAAATGCTTTTGCACATGAGTCAGGCATACATCAAGATGGCATGCTTAAAAATAGAAATACTTATGAAATTATGACTCCAGAGAGTGTGGGAGTTAAAAAAACTTCATTGGTAATGGGAAAACACTCTGGCCGGCACGCGTTTAGAGATAAATTGTCTGATATGGGTTATGTAGACATAACAGACGATATTATTGATACAGCATTTGGAAAATTTAAAATTTTAGCTGACAAAAAAAAATACATTTACGATGAGGATATAGCAGCAATTATTGATGATAGTTTGGTGACAGAGGATAATGTAATAAAATTAAAATCATTAAAAGTATATGCAGGAACAGGTGAACCTCAAAAAGCAGAGATGACTTTAGAAGTTTATGGAGAAGTTAAAAGCGCTTCAGAAACAGGTGATGGTCCAGTTGATGCAATATTTAAATGTATAAAAAATCTTTACCCTCATGATGTCAATCTTCAATTATATAATGTGCATGCAGTAACTGAAGGCACAGATGCTCAAGCAACTGTAAGTGTAAGAATTGAGGAAAAAGGAAAATCAACAGTGGGTCAAGCAGCTGACACTGATACGCTTGTCGCATCTGCAAACGCATACTTGAATGCATTAAATAAATTAATTATTAAAAGAACAAAAACTGCGCCAGATCAAACTTTGAGCGCTCTAACAACGGAAGGATAATATGTTTTTTAAAGGTCTATCAGGTCTATCATCAATGTGGTCACAAGACATGGCAATCGATTTAGGAACAGCCAATACTCTAGTAGTGTTAAAAGAACAGGGTGTTGTCTTAAATGAACCATCGGTAGTTGCCGTTATTGAGGATGGAGGAAGAAAATCAGTTTTAGCTGTAGGTGATGAAGCAAAAACGATGTTAGGTAGAACTCCTGGAAATATTTCGGCTATTAGACCGTTGAAAGACGGTGTAATTGCAGACTTCGTAGTTACAGAAGAAATGATTAAACACTTTATAAAAAAAGTTCACAAAAAAAATGCATTTGCAAACCCTAGAATTTTAATTTGTGTACCAACCGGATCTACTCCAGTAGAAAGAAAAGCTATTCAAGACTCAGCACTTGCTGCAGGAGCTAGAAAGGTTCAACTTATTGAGGAACCTATAGCAGCTGCAATTGGAGCAGGGTTGCCAATATCTGAAGCAACAGGCTCCATGGTTGTAGATATAGGCGGTGGTACTACAGAGATAGCCGTTATGTCTTTAGGCGGAGTAGTTTATTCAAAATCTCTACGAGTTGCTGGAGATGCATTAGACGCATCCATCATTGCATACATGAGAAAAAAAATGAATTTAATGATAGGGGACTCTACTGCTGAAAAAATTAAAAAAGAAATAGGAACTGCAATTCCTTCTTCAAACAATACATTTTTGATGAAAGGTAGGGATATTAGATCAGGAACACCAAAAGAAATTGAACTTACAGAAAAAGATGCTTGTGAAGCAATAATGCCAATTTTAAATCAAATTTTAGGTGGTATCAAAGAAGCTTTAGAGAATACACCACCAGAATTATCGGCCGATTTAATTGATATGGGGCTCGTTCTTACTGGTGGTGGAGCTTTATTAAAGAATATTGATAAATTAATTTCTCAAGATACAGGTTTACCTGTAACAATAGCTGATGACCCTTTATCATGTGTGGCTATTGGAACTGGAAGAGCTTTAGAAAACGAAGAATTGTTTTCTACAATGTTATCAGAATATTAATTTATTTTTTGAATAAATAAATGTCAGTCAGTAGAGATGATTTTAGTATTGCTTTTCGTTCAGCTCTTTTACAAAGAGGAGCAACCCAAAGGTTTTCAATATTCTCACTTATAATTGTCGCATTAGTAGTTTTCTTTTTAGATGTTTACGGGTTTACAGTGGTAAAAACAGCAAGAAGTTTTATAAATGATGTAGTTTACAGAATAACCTATTTAGCTTCTACTCCAACAAGATTGTTCCCAGGAATAAATCAAGGAATTTCAAGTCATTTTAATTTAAAAAAAGAAAATGAAGAATTAAAAAAAGTCATAGAACGTTATAAGGCACAAGATTTAAATTTAGAATATATTTCAAATGAAAATAAAAATTTAAAAAAAGTATTAGATACGGAAGATGTACAAAGTGTTACAAATGTGGTTCTAGCTAAAGTTTTAGTAGATCGTAATAGTCCATTTTTAAAATCAATAATTATAAATAAAGGAAGCAAAGAGGGTATTATTAAAGGAATGCCAGTTACTCAGAATAAATATTTGGTTGGACGTATAGTTGAAACAAATTTCTTGTCATCAAGAGTATTATTACTCAATGACTTAAACAGCAGAATTCCAGTTACTTTTGATGAAAAAAGTACTCAAGCAATATTAACTGGAAGAGGAACACGTAAACCTGTACTAGCATACTTACCTGAAAACTATCAATTTGTTGAAAACGTTACCGTATTTGCATCTGGAAAAGATGGAATTTTTAATGCAGGTACACCAATTGGAAAAACAACCGATAATGGAGAAGTTGAGTTATTCGTGGATCCCAATCAATTATCTTTTGTTAGAGTGAATTTAATTAAACCAAGTAAGGAAGTTTTTTAATGGCTAGAGGGAATATAGTAAATAAATTATTTGCGTCTGGTCCTTTATTTTTATTATATTATTTATCAATTAGTGAAATTGATACAAATTTCGAAAAATTATTTGAAGTTTTTTCCCTAAATTTACAAATCATAATAATTTATTTTTGGATAATTAAACGTCCTAATTTAATGGGCACAGGACATATTTTTTTTGCAGGACTTATCAACGATGTAGTGATGGGATTTCCATTAGGTATAAGTTCACTATCTTATCTCGTAGTTTGTTTTGTAGGTAATTATGTTAGAAATAAAAGTGTTAATACGACAATAGCGTCTGACTGGTTTACTTTCCTGATAGCTTTGCTATTTGCTAACTTATTATTCTTTTCATTATTGAACAATTTTTCAGTTGTTGCGATTTCTTTCGCAAAAATTGGCTACAATACTTTTTTTACTCTATTTTTATTTCCAGTTTTTTGGCTTTTATTTAATCTTTATCAAGTAAGTTTAATAGGATCACAAGATGCTTAGCCCAGGTTCAGGAAATACTGTAATTAAATCAAAGCTTATAAGCAGAAGAATGTTTTTGATTACTGCTGCAAAAGCTGTGGTGATGATTGGTTTAGTGGGTAGACTTATATCTCTTCAAATCAATCAAGCTACAAAATATAAGTCTTTGTCAGATAAAAATAGATTTAGAGAGTGGAAGTTGGCACCTGAACGAGGAGCAATTAAAGATTTCTTTGATACAAAAATTGCATCAAGTGAACCACTCTATCAATTACATTTAGTTCCAGAGAATGCAAAAGATCTTGATACTTTATTCGTAAGATTAAAAGCAATTTTAAACATCAACGACAAAAAAGTTTCTTATTTAAAAAGAGTTATAAAAAAACAAAAACCGTGGGAGCCAGTTATAGTTTCTGAAAATTTAAATTGGTCAGATTTTTCAAGAATAAATTTATTTTTACATGAACTTGAAGGAGTTGAACCTATCGTATCCGTTGCAAGAACTTATCCTGATAATTCATCAGCTCATATTTTGGGATATGTTTCTCAAATAAGTGCAAAAGATTTAAAAACAAAAAAATATCTGCAAGATTTATCTGTGCCAGGTATGGCTATTGGAAAAACTGGCTTAGAAAGAAAACTAGATGAACAAATAATTGGTAAAGTTGGTTATCAACGTTATGAAGTAAACGCCTTTGGTAAAAGAATAAGGGAAATAAAAATAGACGAAGGCCAGGCAGGTAAAAGTTTCAAAACAACTTTAGATTATGAAGTGCAAAAATATACCAATGAATTACTAAAAGATAAAGCAGCTGCAGTTTGCGTGATGGATGTTTATAATGGTGATATAGTATCATTAGTTTCATCTCCGACTTTTGAACCTAATGAGTTTGTTCATGGATTAGATAAGGCTTATTGGAATAGTCTAATTAAAAATGATATGAAACCATTAGCCAATAAAGCATTATCAGGATTATATCCTCCAGGTTCAACTATAAAAACTTTGGTGGCTTTGAGTGCCTTAGAAAATAAAATTATTAGACCTTTGGACACTTTTAGGTGTAAAGGAAAAATTGAGCTATACGGAGAAAAGTTTCATTGCTGGGAGAAAGACGGGCACGGTATTGTAAATTTAAGAAAAGGAATTCAAAGATCCTGTGATGTTTATTTTTATGAAGTTGCCAGAAAACTTGGAGTTGATCGATTATCAGAAACTGCAAAAAGATTTGGTTTAGGAAAAAAAGTTTTAAGTGACTTTATTGAAGAAAGATCTGGAGTAGTTCCGAATACAAAATGGAAAAAAAAATTTATTGGGCAGAATTGGTACTTAGGCGAAACTCTTCACTCAGGTATCGGTCAAGGATATTTTCAGAGCACTCCTTTACAATTATGTTTAATGACCGCACAAATAGCCAATGGCGGATTTGAGATAAAACCAAGAATAATATTCGATGAAAAAAAGGATGATTTAAGAAATTATTTAAAATATAAAAACGATAATCCAAATGAACCTCTTCCAACAGATTTACTAGTGTCAAATTTCAATTTAAAACCTTTATTTAAAAATCAAGAACATATAAATCTCATTAAAGATGCAATGTTCTCATCATCAAATGAACCTGGTGGAACCTCTTATAGACATAGATTTGAAGATCCAAAATATACTTTTGCAGGAAAAACTGGATCGTCACAAATAAGAAGGTTTACAGAAGCTCAACGAGAAGCTGAAGTGAAACAAGAAAGCTTACCTTACAAAAATAGAGATCATGCACTTTTTGTCGCTTTTGCTCCATATAAAGATCCGCAATATGCGATTAGTGTTTTAGTTGAGCATGGCGGATCTGGTGGTAAAGCTGCAGCACCAATTGCAAAAAAAGTTATTAAAAGAGTTCTTGAAAGACACGAGTTAAGAAGAAGTACAAACAGTCAAATAGGAGAGTCAGTTTAATGCTTCAGCCAAGATCGATCCAATCCCAATTAGGCATTAGAGATAAAATTTTATCATTAGACTTCGTTTTGGTAATTTCAATTTTAGTCCTAGGCATAATCAGTATGTTCGCAATGTACTCAACGGATGGAGGAGAATTTAAGTACCATACTAATAGTCATATTTTAAGATTTTTTGTTTTTTTTGGAATGTTTTTTATAGTTTCATTCATTTCAATTAGATTTTGGCATGAAACAAGTTATTTTGTGTATATTGGAATTTTTATACTACTTTTATGTGTAAAGTATTTTGGTTTAACGTCTTCTGGCTCTAAAAGATGGTTAGATCTTTACTTTATGAACTTACAACCCTCTGAATTGATGAAAATAGGATTAATCCTGTTTCTTGCAAAATATTACCATCGTATTTCAATTGATAGCATAAATAGTTTTAGACATTTACTTTTGCCAATTACAGTTCTTATTGCTCCTATAATATTAGTTGCAACTCAACCAGATCTTGGAACATCTATATTGATTGCAGCGGGTGGAATTGTTGTAGCTTGGTTAGCGGGGGTAAAAGCAAAATTTTTTATTATTTCTGGTTTAAGCATGATAGCTTTACTACCTATAGCTATTTCATTTTTAAAACCTTATCAAAAATCTCGTATATTAACCTTTTTAAACCCTGAGAGAGATCCGCTTGGTGCTGGCTATCAAATTATCCAGTCTAAGATTGCAATAGGCTCAGGAGGGTTATTTGGTAAAGGATTTTTAAATGGTTCTCAAAGCTATCTCGATTACCTGCCTGAAAAACATACTGACTTTATTTTTACGCTTTTCTCTGAGGAATTTGGATTTTTTGGGTCATTATTCATCTTACTTTTATATGCTTTAATTATTTCAAGAATTATTAGGATAGGAAACTTAACACGAAGTAACTTTGGAAAACTTTACTGTTATAGTTTTGCTACAGCTTTCTTTATTTATGTAGTAGTTAATATGATGATGGTCTTAGGCTTACTACCTATAGTCGGATCTCCCCTTCCTGTTATGTCATATGGTGGATCCTCAATGATGGCAATCATGTTTGGGTTAGGAATTGTGATGTCTTGCAAGATATATAAAGATGTACCAGTTAATTAAACTACGCCTAAAATGATCTAATTAGGGTTAAATTAAAACTTGTAAATTTAATGATTTAATGATTAGTTTAATGAAATTTTATGTTTGGTGATAAAAAAACAAAAATAAAAGATTCAGAAAGATCGCTTATCAGCGAAACAGTAAGTATTGAAGGAACCATTAATAGTTCTGGAGCAATAGACGTAGCTGGTCTTGTTAAAGGGCCGGTTTATTCTAAAGAGTTAATCGTCAGGGACACTGGTTCAATTACAGGCACAATAGAAGCTGATGACGTTGAAATTCATGGTCACTTAGATGGAAAAGTTTCCGCACAAAATATTGTAATCGGTGCGACAGGAACAGTTAAAGGTGATATCGAATTTGGTAACAACCTAAGAACTGAAAATGGCGCTGATATTGATGGTTACATCAAAAAAACAAATAGCTCTAAATCTAAACTGACAGGTGATTTCTTGTTCAAGAAAAAAGATAAAAAAGAGACTGCCGACACAGAAGAAAGACCAGACGTAGTTAACAAAGAAGCAATCGCCTAATCTACCGCACTACTATTTTTCTTAACATTGCAATATAATTTCCTTGTGGAAAATTATAAATGTAAATCCGTAGGTATTGTAGGATCTGGCATTCAAGGTGTTTGCACAGGACTTCAGCTAATTAAAAAAGGAATTCCAGTCACAATATTTGATAGGCATGATCCTTTATCAAAAGAATTTAAAGCTGCTTCGTACGGAAACGCAGGTCATTTTTCTCCTTACGCTGTTTTACAGTTTAACCGCCCTGATGTCCTATATGATGTTCCAAAAATGTTAATTAGCTCTTATGGTCCTCTAGCATTGAGATGGAATTATATTCCTAAAATGCTTAATTGGTTTTTATATTATCTTAAAAACTGTAATCAAAAATCTATGATGCACACAGCAAAAAACATGCATCAAATATTGAATCTATCTAACGAAGCTTATGAGGAAATTTTTCAGGAAATTGACACTACAGGATTGGTAGAAAAAAAAGGCATAATTTATATTTGGACAAATAAAAATTTAAAGAGTAGAAAATTAGAAATTAAAGTTCGAGATGAACTCGGCATTAAACAAAAGCTATTAACTCAAAAAGAAGTATTAGATTTAGAACCCAACTTACAACCTGTTTTTGATGCAGGAGTAATTTATGAAAACGCTATGCATGCAAGGGACCCACATGGAATTCTTAAAAAAATATTTAAATTATATTTAGAGAGAGGAGGAAAGTTTGTGCAAACTAATATTAAAAATTTAGAGCAGATAAACACAAATGAAACAGTTGTTAGATCAGAAAATGAAGAGTATAAATTTGAAAAGACTGTAATTGCCTCAGGAGCTTTTTCAAAAGTATTAACAGATCAATTAGGGGAAAATATACCACTAGATACAGAAAGAGGTTATCATGTTCACTTTAAAGGAAAAGATCACCTCATTAGCCGCCCCGTTATATTTTTAGATAGAGGTTTTGGTATGACTCCTATGAACCAAGGTTTAAGAGCTGTGGGTACCGTTGAGCTAGGTGGTTTAAAAAACCCTCCATCAAAAAAAAGGATTGATTATATTATAAAATGTTCAAAGGAACTTTTACCTGGTCTTGGCAATCATGAGGATGAATGGTTAGGTTTTAGACCAACACTTCCTGATTTTCTTCCAATTCTAGGTCCTTCGCTAAAAAATAAAAACATTATATATGCTTTTGGGCATCAGCATTTAGGCTGGACTTTAGGAGCTATAACAGGCAAAATTATTTCAAGAATAGTTGCTGGAGAAAAAACAAATCTAGATTTAACTCCTTACAGCTCAAAAAGATTTAATTAGGAAATTTTTGTCAAAAAATTATTTAGCTTATTTATTTTTAGTTCTTGCTGCTTTATGTTGGTCTGGTAATTTTATTGTTGGGAAGTTTGCAACTCTCTTTCAAATCCCCCCCCTAACTCTCAATGTTTTAAGGTGGATTACAGTTTGGTTTATCCTAATACCTTTTACATATAAGGAGATCTATAACAATTTTTCTTACATAAAAAAAAATTGGTTAGTAATTAGTTTTATGGGAGTAATCACAATAAGTACTTTTAATTCTGTGGTTTATTATGCACTCAATTATACTCAAGTAGTAAATGCAGTTTTGATGCTTGCAGCTATTCCCGCAGCTACAATTGTTCTTTCGTCTATAATGAAAATTGAAAAAACAAATTTATTTCAAATATTTGGACTATTATTGTCAATTATAGGAATTGGAGCAATAATTTCTAATGGAGATTTTCAAAAAATAATATCTCTGAGCTTTAACAAAGGTGATGTTTGGATGTTAGTTTGTGTAATAACTTGGTCTCTTTATTCAACTTTACTAAAAAAACATAACTTTAAATTTTCACAATTTACTTTAATACAGCTCATGGTTTCTATAGGGATACTTTTTTTAATACCTCAATTTTTTTATGAAAATTATATTGGTTTAAAATTAAATTTTAGTATTCCGTTTTTCTTAATTCTTTTCTATGTAGTAGTTTTTCCAGCGATAGCAGCTTATTACTTTTGGCAAAAAGGAATTGAAATAATTGGTCCCAATCGAGCTACAATGTTTATTCAATTAATGCCTTTATTTAGTGCTATTATGGCAATATCAATATTCAAAGAAAAACTTGAATTATATCATTTTGCCGGAGCAGCTTTTATAGTATCAGGTATTTATTTATCGAATAAAAAAATCCATGATTAAAGTTGCTATTTTAGATGATTACCAAAATGTTTTTCAACAGATTGTTGACACTGAGAGGTATAAAGACAAATTCGATTTTAAAGTTTTTAGCGAACCATTTATTGATGAAAAAGAAACAGTTGTTGAACTAGAAGATTTTGAAGTATTATTTATAATGAGAGAAAGAACCCCAATAACTAAAAATTTAATAGAGAGCTTACCTAATTTAAAATATATAATGACTTCGGGAATGAGAAATAAGGCGATTGATTTAAACGCATCAAAAAAAAAAAACATAATTGTTTGTGGAACAGAAATTAACCCTAATCCTGCAGCTGAGATCACATGGGCTTTAATTTTAGGGCTTTACCGAAATATGAAAAAGGAAATTGATAATATGTTTCAAGGTTATTGGCAAACAACTATTGGCCTTGAGTTAAAAGGTAAAATGTTAGGTTTAATTGGTCTTGGAAAAATTGGAACTCAAGTAGCAAAAGTTGCAAAAGCCTTTGGTATGCAGGTTTGTGCTTGGAGTGAAAATTTAAATTTATCTCACGCAAATGAGATAGGAGTTCTGCCAATGAGCAAGGAGGACCTACTTAAAAATTCAGACATAGTTTCAATCCATTTAGTTTTAGGTGAAAGATATAAAAATTTAATAACAAAAAAAGAATTAAGTATGATGAAAAAAACTGCTTTTCTAATTAATACTTCACGGGGGCCGATTATCAATGAAAATGATTTAGTTGAAATTCTTAAAGACGAAAAGATAGCAGGCGCGGGTTTAGATGTTTTCAATAAAGAACCTTTGCCTCAAGACCATAAATTAAGATTTCTACCAAATGCACTATTATTGCCGCACATAGGTTATGTTACTGCAGAAAATTATACCAAATTCTATCTACAAATGATTGAGAATCTTGAAAGTTGTCTTAAAAACAAACCTCAAAGAATAATTTCATAAAATTTACTATTCCATTATAGGTTGTATTATATAAACTCATTATGAGTGATTCGATTTGTTTAATAAAAATCAAATCTGTGCTTAAACAATAAAGAAATACAAAAGGGAGTATGAAAAATTTTTTTTGCTTATTATTATTGTTAACTTTATTAAGTGGCTGCTTTGGATCAATGGCTTTCCTAGGGCCAGCTTCAACAACTGCAGCAAGCGGAGCAAGCGGGAATATAGCCAGAGGCGCCTTTACTTCAACAGTTAGTTACGGAATAAAAAAAACAACAGGAAAACTTCCTATAGAACACGCTGTTGCTTATGCAGGGGAAAAAAAACCTGAGAAAAAAAAAGAACCTTGCTTGTCATTTGAGGAAAAAACCAATTCAAAAATTTGTGCAATAGTAAAAAAACAGTTAAATAAAACTAAATCCAAAATCCTAAATACAGCTCGAGACAAATCCTTAAAAGACCACACATCGTCAATACAACCTAATATAGGTAAAAAGTTAAAGATTAAATATTTAGATTAACTACTAAATTAAGAAAACCTCAGGTAGAAATCTTAGAAATAACTATCATAAGTTGTTCTTAATAAAAATTTGTAAAAATTATAATTAACTTTTTTTTTTGATTGAATCAGATATACAAAATCAAAAAACATGAAAAAAGTACTATTTTTACTATCATCTCTTTTCCTGCTTAATAGTTGTGCTGAATCCATAGCGTTACTAAGCACTGGCGCATCAAATGGAAAAATTGTTCAGTCCTCATTAAATTCAGCAATAAGTTATGGAGTTAAAAAACAAACAGGAAAAACTCCTTTAGAGCACGCCGTTGCATATGCAGAGAGAGTAAATCCTGAGAAAAAGCAAGAAACTTGTATTTCGTCTATTGAAAGAACAAGGTCTGATTTTTGTACAGTTGTAAAAAAACAAATATCATTAACCAATACTGCAATAAAGAAAAAGACATCAGAAATAGTAAAAAAATATCCAAAAGAGGTCGCTTCATCGATACAAGCTAAAATAAAAAAAACATCTCTTATTGAGAGTATAGCAAAAAAATCAGTTATCTATAATAGAAGGTAATCCTAATTTCTGCCAACCAGGATTTTGACCATTTCCACTAAACCCGTCTGAAACATTTAAAGTAGAATAACCTTCTGCTTCTAAAAGATTTGCCGCTATCAAAGATCTTCCCCCGGCAGCACACATAACTAAAATTGTTTTATCTTTATTAATATTTTTTTTAACATTTTCTACGAAATTTGAATCTGGAACTTGCCAATTTGATAAATCAGGACTTACTGTAATAAAATAAGTTTTGGAATTTAAATCTTCGGCATTAGGTTTGCCTAAAGTAGTCCATTCATTTTCAGTTCTAACATCAAGTAAAACTACATTAGAGTTTACTTTAATATAATTTTTTATTTCAGATGATTTAATTTGTTTAATCATATTTATCTTGCCCCACATTTAAGTGGGGCAAATATAATTTAAGCTGCTAAAGCTTGCTTAATGTCTGCAATGATATCATCTGGATGCTCGATACCAATTGAAAGTCTTACATAGCCTGGTGTTACACCTGCTGCTGCTAACGCTGCATCATCTAACTGACTGTGCGTTGTAGTAGCTGGGTGAATTGCTAAACTTCTAGCATCACCAATATTAGCAACATGATATAACATCTTTAAGTTATCTATGAATTTAGCACCCGCTTCTTTTGTGCCAACATCCATACCAACTAAAGAACCATAACCACCTTGCATATATTTTTTAGCTCTTTCTTTAATCTCACCTTGGTGATTAGTAGGATAGATTACGTTCTTAACTTTCTTTTGTGTTTCTAAGAAAGAAACAACCTTTTCTGCATTACTGCAGTGTTGTTTCATTCTAAGAGCAACAGTTTCCAAACCTTGAATAATTTGGAAAGCATTAAATGGACTTAATGGAGCACCTAAGTCTCTCAATAAAACCACTCTAGCTCTTATCACAAAAGGAATGTTAGCTCCTGTTAGTTGAGGAACTGCATCTGCCCAAATAGCACCACCATAACTTTGATCTGGTTCATTAATTAATGGTTGTCTTTTTCTGTTTTTTATCCAGTCAAAGTTTCCACCATCAACAATTATTCCCCCGATTGAAGTTCCGTGACCACCAATATATTTAGTCAAAGAGTGCATAACTATTGCAGCTCCGTGAGCTAAAGGTTTACAAATTACTGGTGAAGCCGTGTTATCGATAATTAAAGGAATTCCTTTTGGTCTACCGATATCTGCAACTTCTTTAATTGGAAAAACACGAAGATAAGGATTTGGACAAGACTCACCATAGTAAGCTCTTGTTTTATCATCAGTTAACTTTTCAAAGTTTTTAGGATCAGCAGGATCTGCAAATCTAACTTCAATACCTTGTTGTCTTAAAGTATTTTTGAATAAGTTTACTGTACCTCCGTATAAGTCAGTTGAAGCAACGATATTATCTCCAGCTTGTGCTAAGTTTTGTATACACATTGCTGATGCTGCTTGACCTGAACCAACCGCAAGTGCTGCCACACCGCCTTCAAGTGCTGCTACTCTTTTCTCTAACACATCACATGTTGGGTTCATTATTCTTGTGTAAATATTACCGAACTCTTTCAAACCAAATAAATTTGCAGCAGTTTCTGCATTTTTAAATTGGTATGATGTTGTTTGATAAATTGGAACTGCTACTGCTGTAGTTGCAGGATCACTTCTGTAATCACTGCCATGTAAGCCAATAGTTTCCGGATGTTTATAATCAGCCATTATTTATCCTCCCTGATTGTTTCTCTTGTCGTTTCTTTTTTCATATTATTATAGCCTCCTTACGCTACGTTTCCATAATCTTTCATGTGTTTCGGTATTTTTTTATCCGAACCATACATGAAATGTTTGCTCATATTTTCCCTAAATCTGCTCGCTGGAACTCTTAAGCCAATAGCCTCTGCAACCTCACGTATATGCATTGGACTAGCTCCACAGCAAACACCGATATACTTAACACCTAAGTTAAATACTTCTTTTGCAAAATTGCCTATCTCATATCTATTGCATTGCAATGGATCCATAGCAGTAGGGAATGTTCTGCCATGAGGAGATGGACAATTACATCCATTATTATCTGGAAGATTAAAAAATGTTGGATGCTCTTCGGTCGTTCTATAAGGAACGGGTAAAGCAGCAACATGACATTTAAGTTCTTTTCTTATTTCTTTTATATAAGGAAGCATTGTAGCTGGACCTCTAAAGCAGTTTAAACCTACAACATCAGCACCAAGTTCTTCCAGTTTTTTACAAGTTTCTAATATTGTATAACCGTCTCTCATTTTATTTTCACCCATTGGTGAAATTGTAATAACAGATGGTAATCCTGCCTTTTTAATTTCTTCTAGAGCAGCGAAAGCTTCTTCAGCATAGTAAAAAGTTTCACCAATAATAAAATCAGCTTTTTCTTCTTTAGCCCACTGAACCATTTCAGCAAACATACTTTTAACATCTGCCTGAATTCTTTTATTATCTGCTTCCCAAATATTACTATTAGAAATATTACCTGCCATTAAACTTACACCTAGACCTTTAGGCGGATTATCTGCACATTTTCTAGCAATCCTTAAAGCAGCTCTATTTAAAGGCTCAAGTAAATGTTCTTTATCGATCACTCTCATTTTTTCTCTATGACCGTTATATGTAAATGCTTGAACGATGTTAGAACCTGCGTGTTGAAATTCTTTATGAAGATTCTCTAAAACCTCAGGGTGCTCAAGTGCTACTTCAGGAACAAATTCACCAGAGGTTAAATAACCTCTTCGTTCCATTTCAAATAAATAACCTTCTGCACAAATCAAAGGTTGTTTTTTTAGTGTATCTAATAAAATATTATTCATATTCTCTCCAATTTACCGGAGAGAGATGAAATCGAACGAGGGAGTTAATTGATTTCATCTACTTCTCCTTTTTAGTACTTTGGCATATGCCAGGTGTACAATACGGTTCAAATACCCGGTTTTAATTTTAGATTGTTCCAAAAAAAAACCACCGGCTAAAGCGGTGGTCATGTGACTTGAACGCTTTAGCTGGATTTATTAAGCGCCCGCAAGTTGTCTTAACTCGGCGCTGATTAACATATAGCAAAAATTTTATCTCTCTGTCAACATATAATTAAATATTATTCCAAAAAATTTTCGCTAGGTTTACTCCAGATAAATTTTTATAAGCAGCTAAGCCTGTTGGGCTAGTTACATTAATATCGCCTATTAATTTTTCTTGAATAAAATCAATTCCAGCAAAATAAATGTTACTTTTTACTAATAGTTTTCCTATTACTTTACTTGCCTTAATTTCTTTTTTTGTCAGTTTAGTCAACTTTGCGTGAGCTCCTTTGCTCATATTTGATAAAATACTACCTTTTTTTGGCACTCTTGATATAGCGCCTACAATTTTTCCTTTAATAATAAAAACCCTTTTATCTCCCTTAGAAACACCAGGTAAAAACTTTTGAAAAAATAAATGATTATGGGACTTTAGTAATTTCATTATTTTATTAGCCTTAAAAGACTTGAATAAAATAACATTATTTCCACTAAAACCATTGATGGGTTTAACCACAACAGCTTTTTGTCTTTTAAAGAAACTTTGTATTTCTTTAAGATTTTCACTGATTAAGGTAGGGGGCATGTACTTCATAAAATTAATAGAAAACAGCTTTTCCGAAACATTCCTTACTGCAAATGGGTGATTAATTATCTTAACTTTTTTAGAAATATGGTTAAGTAAGAATGTTGTATATAAATAACGATTATCAAAAGGTGGATCATTTCTGATTAAAATAACCTTTGATTTTTCTAGGTTAAAATTAATGGTCTTTACTGTTGAGTAGAATTTCTTTTTGTTATCGTGGATTTTAATATGTTTGCATAAAGCTATAACTTTTCCATTTAAAAAACTTAAATTTTCTGGCTGAAAATAATATATTTTATAACCTCTTTTTTGTGCTTCTGCAGCTAAGAGTATGGTTGTATCTGTTTTGATATTTACTTTTTCAAGATTAGAACCCTGAATAGCTAAAATTTTCATCATGATTTACCAAGAAGTTTAAGTTTTTTGTTTTATTAAATTGTTCAATCAACATTTCTGCTCTAGTTTTTTTATTTTTAATTATTTCCTCAATATGCTTTAAGTAGATTGTTTCATTTTTCTCGCTTTTATTAAGCTCGTTTCTTTTTTCTAAACCTTTCTTAGATAGATCTAAAAATATTTTTCCCCAATCAATTAGCTTCTTATTGCCAAGCAAAGTGTTAAATCCTTGTTTAGGTGCGTTTAAATATGCTTCCATAACGTCTTCTTTTTTCCAATTCTTTATTATTTCATAAGTCTCATCTAAAGATCCATAAATTAATCCAGTAAAAAAAGATGGTCCGTTACAAATGCAGCCAAAATTACAAGTGTCTAAAGATCTAAACTCTATAATTTGCTTCACTCTTACTTCTGTAAAAATAGTACCTAAGTGATTTTCAAAATCTTTTAAATTTGGTTTTATCCCATTTAAAAAACTTAAATTGCCATTTAAAAAGTCATTAAATGTTTGGCCATTAGGGGAGTGATATTTTCCGTTTTTTTTAAGAAATAATATCGGGTAATTAATTGTATGATCAATATATTTTTCAAAGTTAACGTTTTCGAAAGCAATTGGCATTATTCCGCCTCTATTAGTTTCCTGCCAAACTTTCCCCCTATAAGATAAATAACCTGAAAGTTTGTTTTCAATAAAAGGAGAATTAGCGAACAGTGCAATTGTTAAAGGAGCAAGATAATTACCGATCTTAAATTTTTTTTCAAAATCTTCCTCTGAAGTATAATCATAGTTTATTTGAATACCTGCTGTTTTGTACATCATGTCTAAACTAAGCTTTCCTCCTTTAGGCATTTCAGCTGTCATAATTTTGTAACGCTCTTTAGGACTTTTAGGAATATCACTTAATTTATTAAAAGGGTCATATGCAATTGAAGAAGTGGTAATCGATACAGATTTAAATACTTCTTTTAGCTCATTGAAGTGACTACTATTTTCTGAGCAAACAGAATGGATGTTTTTAAAAGGTGCGCCAGATAACTCATACTGAAATCCTGGCTCTGTAGTAATTTTTTGATTATCTCTTTTTAAACCAATAACTTTATCTTTCTCATATTCAAACTCCCAACCTTTGTCTTTTAGGATTTCGAAGACCTTTTTTATTTGTTTGTAATCAATTCTTTTTAAATCGCTCTTATTGAAAAGAAATTTTTCATGCTCAACGCCAATTCTTAATTGATTATTTTTTTTAATTCCATCAACAAAATATTGAATTAAATTAAGTTTATTCATTTTTGAACATTCTATACACCAGTTTTATAACGATTACTTAATTAAACCTTTTATGTTTGATGAAACATGGAAGTCCATCATGTTTGGTTTATCTAACTTAAGATTTTTCATAATTTCAATATATTCATCTATTGATTTAACTTGAAGTCTTGGATTATTCTTCTTTTCTTCAATAATGGTTGAGTTTTTTTTACCATTATAATCATGCGCTGGATATATGACTGTTTGGTCAGGGAGTTTTAAAAGCCTGTTAAATATTGAGTCATATTGATCTTTAGCGCTACCACCTTGAAAGTCTGTTCTGCCAGTTCCATTTATTAACAAAGTATCGCCGGTAAATACTCTGTCTTTCATGAAAAAAGAAAAGGAACAAATAGTATGACCAGGAGTATGCAATGCAGTTAATTCGATATCTTCAATTTTAACTTTTTCACCATCTTTAACTTTAATATCAACTACTTCAGAAGGGGAATTATCTCCCATTATTCTTGTGCAGTTAGTCATCTTGTTTAGTTCATTTAATCCTGAGACATGATCCGCATGGATATGGGTATCAATTACTTTTACCAGTTTTAGATCAAGATTTTCTAAAATTTTTAGATATTCATGAGTTTTTTCAATTACCGGATCAATAATTAAAGCTTCACGACCTTTACCGCTAGATATGATGTAAGTGTAAGTATGAGATTTAGGATCAAATAATTGATTAAATATCATGACTCAAGTTATCAAAAACTTAGGTAAAATCTATTAATTAATTTAGAACAAAACTGCTCTAATTAGGAATTATTTAGAGTTTTTAACTCTAAAATATTACCGTGAGGATCTTTAATAAAGAAAGTTTCTTGTTGTTCGTTTTTACCTTTAAATCGCGTGTAAGGTTCGTCTAAATATTGAATATTTTTTTTTTTAAGATTTTCTTTAATTTTATTAAATACATTAGGATCTAAATGAACTCCAAAATGAGGTACAGGCACTTTACCCATATCTACATCATGTCTTTCATTAGGTAATTTCATTTCAGTTTTATGAAGAGTTAATTCATTACCCCAAAAATCAACATCAACCCATTTATCTTCCTCTCGATTACCTAATTTACAGCCTAAAACATCGACATAAAACTTTGTAGCCGTGCTTAAATCGCCTGCTGGTATTGCTAAATGAAATGCATTGCTCATGACATCTATATAGATAGTTCTTTAAATTTTGCAAGTAGACACTATATACATAGTAATGAACAATTTTTTAGAGTCTATAAAAGCTAGAGACCCTGCCGCCAAGTCAATTTTAAGTATTATATTGACTTATCCAGGTGTTAAGGCAGTATTTTTTCATAAAATAGCTCATTTTTTTTATGTGGCTGGATTTGATTTAGTTGCTCGAATTATTTCTCAAACAGTAAGATTTTTTACAGGTGTAGAAATTCATCCAGGTGCAAAAATTGGTAAAAATTTATTTATTGATCATGGTATGGGAGTTGTTATCGGAGAAACTTCAGAAGTTGGTGATAATGTTACAATCTACCATGCTGTAACTTTAGGTGGAAGCTCGCCAAGTATTGATAGTGAAAGACAAAGACATGAAAAAAGACATCCAACAATAGGCGACGATGTTGTTATTGGATCGGGTGCTCAAATTATTGGTCCAGTAGTAGTTGGAAAGAACGCAAGAATTGCTGCTAACGCAGTTGTTGTTAAAGATGTGCCTGAAAGCGCAACTATGGTTGGTATACCTGCTAAAGCAGTTAAGTTAGAAAATAAAGGAAAGTTTAGACCTTACGGTGTAGATGATAAAGTAAAAGATGAGTAATAAAGACTGGAATCCTAATTTAACTCCAGAACAAAATTACGTATTAAGACAAGAGGGAACAGAGTCACCAGGAAGCAGTCCGCTTAATAATGAAAAAAGAGAAGGCTCTTACCATTGTGTAGGCTGCGGAACTAAACTTTTCGATTCAAACACAAAATATGAAAGTGGATCAGGTTGGCCTTCTTTTTTTAAATCTTTACCTGACGTTTTTGAGGAAAAAACGGATATGCATATTGGCTATCCTAGAACTGAATATCATTGTAAAAAATGCGGTGGTCATCACGGACATATCTTTAATGACGGCCCAAAACCCACAGGAAAAAGATATTGCAACAATGGTATTTGTTTAATTTTTAAACCCAAATAATGTCAACAAAAAAATCTATTTTACTTAGTGTTGCAAAAAAATACTCTTTTTTTAAAAAGTTATATTTCTTTTATAATATCTACATTAGAAACTACAAGTTTCTTTTTAAAAGTTCTCAGTTTGGAGAAGAAAAAAAAATTTTAAGATTTTTTAAAAAAGATTTTAAAGGCACTTATGTTGATTTAGGATGTTTTCATCCTACAAGATTAAACAATACTTTTCAGCTGTACAAAAAAGGTTGGAGTGGAATTAATATAGACTTAAATCCCTTGACAATTGAACTGTTTAATTATGCCAGGCCATTAGATATAAATATTTGTTCTGTTGTCTCAAATAGCAGAAAAAATAAAAAACTATATTTTTTAGGTGATTTGGATTCAAAAAATACTCTAGATTTGAATCACAAGAACTGGTTAAGTAGACATTTTAAAATTAAGGAAAAAGATTTTAAAATCAAAAAAATAAAATCAAAAACTTTAGGCGACATTTTAAAAGAGAATAGTTTATTCAAAATTGATTTTCTTAACATCGATATTGAAGGACATGAACTAGAAGTTTTAAGATCACTTGATTTTAGAAAATTTAATATAAATACAATATGTGTTGAAATAATAAATTTTAATAAACAATCAAAAGAGAAAGGAAAAAAAATAATAAGTATTTTAAAAAGAAACAAATTTAAACTTGTTGATAACTACATTTTTAGGAGAAAATAATATGCTATTCAACCAACAATATATGCATACACGTAAAAAGACTTTGTTTACAACCCACCAAAAAGTTATTTTTGTTTTGCCATGTCCTCTAGACCAAGGCTACATAAATTCGTAAGATTAACTTTTCATCCACCATGAAGAATAAAATTATTTCCCTAATCATAATATTCTTTTTAACACTCTCTTTAAAACTTCAAGCGAACGAAAATAATTGGAAACCCGCTAGGGTTGGAGACAAAATTATTATGATCAGGCACGCTCTTGCGCCAGGAAGAGGTGATCCGGAAGGTTTTAAAATTGACGATTGTTCAACGCAAAGAAATCTTGATGAAATAGGTATTAGCCAATCCAAAAATATTGGTAAATTATTTAAAGAAAAAAAAATAAAAATTGATCAGGTTTTATCAAGCCAATGGTGCAGGTGTAAAGATACAGCTAGATATGCGTTTAAAAATTATAAAGAGTTTTCAGCATTAAATTCTACTTTTAGTCCTCCCTATAACAAGAGAGAAAAACAACAAATTAAAGAATTAAAAAATTTTGCCAAAAACTGGAACGGAAAAGGAGGAAATTTAATTTTGGTCACTCATTATGTAGTTATTTTGGCAATGACTGGTCAAGCCCCAAGTTCTGGCGAACTAGTAATAACTGATAAAAATTTTAATGTTTTATCAACAATAAATACATTTTAGTTGAATATAAAATAGGCAATAATAATTATTATAAAATATTCAATAGCTGTTTTAATTCTTGTTAAATTTTCCTTATTTTCAAATTTTGAATTGATGAATAAGCTTATTCGACCAAAAGTTAATTGAATAAGTGCAACTATAAAACCTATTCCTATTAGAACATAGTAAATTTCAAAGTTTTTAAATCCATAATAACAAGCTGCTATAAAAGTTAACCAAGAGATGTTTGAAACAAATAATGTAATTAAGAATCCCGATCCTTTTTTAAATAAGCTCTGTGTTTTGATAAATGTATAAGACCAAAGAAGGGTAAATAGAAAGCCAAGGTATTTTATTATCATGAGCTAATATTGTAATTGCGGTTAAGATTAAAGGCAAATATAAAGTTCATATGATCATAAAGTTAACTTTTGCTTTTGGCGCAGGATTTATAAGTTTTTTAACTCCATGTGTATTACCTATTATTCCTGGTTATATTTCTTATATTACTGGAAAAAATTTAGATGAGATTGAACAAGATAAACGAAATGTTTTTATAAAAACTATTTTATTTTCTATAGGATTTTCACTTGTATTTATTGTTTTAGGCGCAACAGCTTCGGCCGTAGGAAATATATTATTATTTTTATCTAATGAATTAAGAATTGCAGCAGGAATTTTAATCATTCTTTTTTCCCTTCAAATGTTAGGCATTTTTAATTTCAGTTTTTTAAATCAAGAAAAAAGAATGGAAACACACAGCTATAAAAATAATTATGCATTTCCACTATTAGTAGGAGCCGCTTTTGCTTTTGGATGGACACCATGTATTGGGCCTGTGCTAGGATCTATACTAGCTTTATCTGCAACAGAAGCATCTATTAGTTCCGGTGTATTGTTGCTTTCATTTTACTCTTTAGGTATGGCAATTCCATTTATTTTATCTGGTTATTATATGAGTAAATTTTTAACAACAAGAAAAGGTTTTAGTAAATATTATGGAAGGGTAACTAAAACTGGAGGAGTGATTTTATTATTAACGGGCGTTTTAATTGCCACTAATCAAATTCAAGTTATAAGTTATTATATTTTGACAATCTTTCCTTTCCTAACTACGCTTGGTTAATGAGTGATATTTCTGTCCTTGGTATATTTGTTGCTGACATAAGTTTTTCAGGACCCAAAATTCCTGCAGTTGGAGAAACTATATTAGGTAACAAATATAATGTTGGTCCTGGCGGGAAAGGATGCAATCAAGCAGTAGCTGTTGCAAGGCTTGGAGCAAAAGTAAATTTTATAAGTAAAATTGGAAAAGATTCTTACGGAGAATTAGCTTTAGACACGCTTACAAAAAATAAAATTAATACTAAAAGTGTTATCCAAGATGAAAATTTACAAACCGGTGTAGCTGGAATTTTAGTAGATAAAAACTCTGGAAAAAATGCAATTAATGTAATCGTTGGAGCTCCCTCAACTTTAAAAATTGATGAAGTAAATAAACACATAAATATTATTAAGAATTCAAAAATTTTTTTAACTCAACTTGAAGTCCCTAAAGATGTAACTTTACACTGTCTTAAAACCGCTAGGGAAAATGGATGTTTAACTATATTAAACCCTGCACCTGCATCAGAAATTACAAAAGAATTTTATAGTAATATTGACTACTTTACTCCTAATGAAACTGAAGCAGAGTTTTATACTGGTATTAAAATTACAAGTGAAAAAGAGGCAAAACAAGCAGCAGATAAATTAATAAATTTAGGAATAAAAAAAGTAATAATTACGCTTGGAGAAAATGGATTATTCTATTCTGATGGAAAAGAAGAAATTTTTTTAAAAGCCACTTCAGTCAAAGCTATTGATACTACTGGTGCAGGTGATGCTTTTAATGGAGGTTTGGCTTTTGGTTTATCTAAAGAAAAGCCTATTAAAGAGTGTTTAGAACTTGCTAATAAAGTTGCTGGATTATCTACCACAAAACTTGGGGCAGGAGATGCGATGCCTTTTTTAAAAGAAATTAGTTAAGCAAGTAATTTATCAAGCTCGCCATTCTTATTAGCTTCTTGAAGTTTGTCGTTACCACCTACGTAATGATCGCCAATAAAAATTTGCGGAATAGTTCTAGCACCGTTAGTTCTTTGCAACATTTCTTTTGCTTTCGCTGGATCTTTCCAGATGTCAAATTCTTCTATCTCAATATTTTTTGTTTTTAATAATGCTTTTGCTGCCGAGCAGTAAGGGCAAGGATCACCAGAGTAAATTGTTACTTTTTTCATAATTAATATATATCAGTTATTTTAATTTTTTCTCTAAGTTTTTTTCTTTCTAATTTGAATTTTTTTCTATGTTTGATGCTTGTGTTATGAACTCTTTTTCTCCAAAGCCTAAAAGATCCAGGCTTTAAATTCTTTCTCATTATTCTAATTACATCAGACTTACCAGTTTTTTCTTTTATTTCCTCGAATGTAATTCTATCAGCCCAAGCGGCCCATATAATCCAATTTTCATCTTTTTTCTTTGGCTCAGGATTTTTAACTTTAGTTTGTGGGAAAGAACTTTTTTTCTTCATATAAACCTATATAGTCTTTAATAACATGTTTCCAAGTGACTTCTTAATTTTTCTACAGATCATACTTTTTTTATTTATAACTCCTGGTTTGCCTAGAGTTGTAATTGTTTCTCATACTCTTAATTATGGTTTAAATCGGTCGGTTTGGACAGCGCTTGGAGACATTACTGCAAATACTATTCAAGGAATTTTAGTCGTTTTTATAATTGGTTCATTTCTAAGCGATAATCCTCAAGTATTAAATTATCTTAAATGGGCAGGTATTTTTTATATTGTCTATTTAGCTTACGATACTTACACAGCTAAAATAAGTTCAATCAATTCAAAATCACAAAATACAAAATCAACTTTTTCATTTTATAAAGATGGTTTTATGGTTGCTGGCCTAAGTCCAAAAGCTGTTATTTTCTTTGGAACCATTTTTTCCTCCTTTATAAACTACGAAAGTAATATTATTTCTCAGTTTTTAATTTTGATGATCACCTATGTGGTTTTAGATTTTATTACATTAATGATTTATGGATTAGCTGCAGAAAAAATTTCAGTATGGTTAAGAAGTAAACCAAAAGTTCTTAATACAATCTCAGCGTGTGTATTGCTTATAATTGCAACATATGTGGCTGTGTCACAAAGTTTTTAGACAATTCTTTCTGTTGTCATAAACCAAATTTCTTGTTTTAATATTTTTATTAATTAATTAATTAACAAAGGGGAAATAATGAATAAATTAGTTAAACTATTTATTACATCTGTTTCAGCTATAACTTTAGCACTTGTTTCTTTCACTTCTTCTTTCGCAAAAGTAGAAGGTGATTACATTGTGTTAGGTTCAGCGATATCTCTTACAGGAAAATACTCTTCAAATGGAGTTCATACTCAAAATGGTTATAATTTAGCTGTTGAGAGAATTAACAAAATGGGTGGAGTAAATGTTGGTGGAAAGTCATATAAATTTGAAATTATTTATTATGATGATGAGTCAAATCCTAAAAGAGCTGCTCAGTTAGCTGAAAGACTGATTAAACAAGACGGCGTTCATTACATGCTTGGACCATACAGTTCAGGTTTAACGAAAGCTATTGCACCAGTAACCGAGAAATATAAAATTCCTATGGTTGAAGCGAATGGTGCATCAAGATCTTTATTTACAAAAGGATACAAATATTTGTTCGCGGTGTTATCACCAGCTAACCAATACCTTGAAGTAGCTATCGACCTTGCGGTAGAAAAAAATGGTGGAAAACCAGTAAGAATTGCACAAGCATTTGAACAAGATGCATTCTCACAAGACGTGAGATTAGGTATCTTAGATGCAGCAAAAAGAACTGGTTCTGAAATCATTATCGATGACAAACTACCTAAAGAATTAAATGATATGGCAGCAACATTGGCAAAAGTTAAAGCAACTAAGCCAGATGTACTTGTTGTATCAGGTCACACAAAAGGAGCATTGACTGCAATCAGACAAATATCTGAAATGAAAGTTGATGTACCTATGTTAGCGATGACACATTGTGATGCTGCAAAACTTTCTAAACAACACGGAAAGAATTCAGAATACGCATTATGTGCTTCTCAGTGGCATAAAAATTTATCTTACAAAGATAAGTTTTTTGGTTCAGGTAAAAAGTATGACAAAGACTTTAAAAAAGAATTTGGTTATGCTCCACCTTACCAATCAGCAGAATCTTCTGCAGCACTATTAGTATTTAAAGATGCGTTCGAAAGAGCAAATTCTTTTGATAGAGATGCTGTAAGAGATGCTCTTAAAGCGACTGACATGCAAACTTTCTATGGAAACATTAAATTTGGTCCTGGCGGTCAAAACACTGCTAAGCCAATGATCTTGTTCCAAGTAAGATGTAAAGGTGATGATTGTGAAAACAAAGTTGTAGCTCCAACAAAATGGGCTTCAGATAAGTTTTACCATCCAATGCCTAAGTGGTCTGAAAGAAGTTAATAACTTATAAATATTTTGAAAAGCCCCTAGTTTTCTAGGGGCTTTTCTTTTAGAAATAAAAATATGGATTTACTTATATTTCAAGCTCCCATCTTAATGGTTCAAGCTTCTTTGGATGGAATTCTATTAGGAATTTTATTTGCCTTGATTGCATACGGAATGGCACTTCAGTGGGGAGTAATGAATATAATTAATATTGCACAAGGTGATTTAGTTATCCTAGGGGGCTATATAGCTTACACCATGTATCTTGTAGGCATTCATCCCGCTTGGGGAGTTATTGTTTCTCCAATTATAATGTATTTTGTAGGGGTACTTTTATACAAATTAGTAATTAATAAAGTTGTAGATCGAGATTTATTTATTTCAATTTTAGCAACTTTTGGTATTGCAATTGTATTTCAACAGTTAATGAATTTTGTTTTTGGAGCAGATGTAGTTGTGGCTCAATCAGAGTATGGAACAACGATGTTATTTGATAATTCAGTAACCCTACCAAATTCAAAAATATTCGCAGCTTTTATAAGTGTTTTATATGCAATCGGTTTAGTTATATATATGAGAAAATCTAGACTTGGACGAGCTATAAGAGCCACGGCGCAAAATGCAAGAGCAGCAAAAATTTTAGGCGTGGATACAGAAAAAGTTTATGCCGCAACTTTTGGTATTAACGCTGCATTATGTGGAGTTGCGGGAGCTCTAATTTCAATCACTCTTACACTTCACCCTTATGTAGGACTTCCTTATACAGTTAGATCATTCATGATAGTTATCGTAGCAGGCCTTGGAAATTTACCAGCAGTAGCAATTTCAGGAATGGGATTAGGACTATTCGAAGAGTTTGCAGATTATATTTTAGGAACAGAATTTAGAATTGGAGCAGTGTTTATGTTGCTAGTCTTCATATTAGTTTACAGAAGATTTAAACTTTCAAAGAAAAGAGAATATTTAAAATAAATGAATAAAATAAAACAAAAAGATTTAATATTATATTCTGGCCTAATTATCTTAGGTTTAGCTGCACCATATTTATTTTCAGCTTTTAAAGTTCAACTTACATACCTTTGTGTTTTGATTGTTCTGGCAATGACTTGGAATTTACAAGGCGGAGAAATGGGCTACAATACCTTTGGAAATATCCTTTTCTATGGTCTTGGAATGTATCTAACTGCTTCAGTTCAAGTGGGAATGTTTTTTCCGTTAGCAGAGTGGACTGAAAGCGGTGGAGAAAAAACATTCGTACACACAACAGCACAATATTTTCAAGGAATAGGAGTTGGTTTATTAGTTGCAGCAATTGTACCTGCCATTGTTGCAGGCGCTATAGGTTACGCTATCTTAGGTTTGAGAGGCCATTATTTTGCGATTTGCACTTTAGGACTTGGTATTGCGGCAGGTGAAATTGCCGGAGGAATAGAAATTATTGGGGCAGGACAAGGTTTTACTACGCCACCTTTTCCAGCAGAAATAGTTGATAATGAAGCTAGAGGAAAGTTTTTCTACTTTTTAAGCTTTGCATTATTAATCGGAACATTTGTTTTTGTTAAATATATTTACGGTTCTAGATTTAGATTAATTTTAAATGCGATAAGAGATAACGAAGACAAAGCAGAAGCAATGGGTATTCAAACTATGAAATATAAAATTGTAGGTTGGATGTGCTCTGCATTTTTCTGTGGTCTTGCTGGTGGAATTATGGGTGGACTAATTGGATATATAGACTCCACTGATGTTGCATTTGATGGAAGAGAAATGGGAGTATTTATGGTTCTTATGGCAATACTTGGTGGTAAAGGAACTTTGTGGGGACCAGTCATTGGAGCAACTTTATTCCATTTCTTCAAAGAAGGTCTTTGGACTTTTATATTGGGCTGGCAATATGTTGCTTTAGGAGTTTTAATTGTTGTAATCGTAGTTTATTTCCCAGAGGGACTAATGGGTTGGTTGAGAGAAAAATATCCTGAAAGATTTGGTGAAGTCATAGATGAAAAAGATCGAAAGGCACAGGTGGAATTAAAATGAGTATTTTACAAGTTAAAAATGTAAGTAAATCTTTTGGAGGTGTTCAGGCGAACGTAGATATCTCTGTTTCTGTAGAACAAGGATCTATTGTTGGTTTAATTGGACCAAATGGTTCTGGTAAAACAACTTTATTTAATTCGATTGTAGGAACGCATCCTATTGATCAAGGTTCGATTGTTTTTGATAATACAGAAGTTTCCGAAATGCCTGTTCCTGCTGTAGCTAAACTAGGATTGCTAAGAACTTTTCAGCAAACAAAAATATATACAAAACTTAATTGCGTAGAGAACATGCTAATTAGCCATAAAGCTAGTGACTCTGGATTTATATTTGCAAAAATACCTTCTGACCTTACTGAGAAAGCAGAGAATCTTTTAAACTTTGTTGGTCTTTATCAAAAAAGAAACTTAAGAGCAGGGGACCTTTCTTTTGGACAACAAAAGTTATTAGAATTAGCAATGGCTCTTATGAATGAACCAAAAATGCTTTTATTAGATGAACCAACAGCTGGAATTAATCCAACTTTAATTAATGGAATTATAGATAGATTAATTAAAATAAATAAAGATTATGGAATTACTTTATTGGTTATCGAACACAACATGAAAGTGATAATGAGTTTAGCACAAAAAATTTTCTGCTTAGCTCACGGTAAAATGTTAGCAGAGGGTTCACCAGATCAAATTAAAAACGATAAGCGAGTTGTTGATGCTTATTTGGGAGCACAGTAATGGCAAATCAATATGATGTATTAGGTAAAGCACCTGGTTTAGAAGAGCTCAACAAACTGTCTCCTAACGATGTTCATCTAACTATTAGAGGTTTAAACGCTGGTTATGGAAAAATGGAAATCCTACACAACTTTGATTTGACCGTAAGCAAAGGTCAATCATTATGTTTAATTGGGCCTAATGGAGCAGGGAAATCTACGATACTTCACTCTATATATGGTTTCACAAATATTTTTGATGGAAAAATTGAGCTAGAGGGAAATGAAATTACTAAGTTAACTCCAGCTGAAAAGTTAAGCAAAGTTGGAGTAGCCTACATCTTGCAAGACAACTCAGTGTTTCCTGACATGACAGTTGAGGAAAATCTTTTAATGGGTGGATATATAAAAGATAAACAAGATGAAGCTTATGAGGAAGCTGAAAGAATATTTCAAAAATATGAAAGACTTAGAAATAGAAGAAACCAGCCAGCTAAAGTTTTATCAGGCGGTGAGAGAAGACTTTTAGAAATCTCAAGAGCACTGGTTATGAAACCTTCAGTTCTTTTAGTAGATGAACCATCGATTGGTTTGGAGCCTAAATATATCAATATGGTATTTGAAATTTTAGAGGATCTTCAAAAAGCTGAAAAGAAAACAATTATTCTAGTAGAGCAAAATGCAAAAAAAGGTTTAGAGTTTGCAGATATTGGATATGTTTTAGTATCAGGTCAAACTGCAATTGCAGGTAAAGGCAATGATCTACTTAAAAATCCAGATGTAGGAAGATTATTCCTGGGTGGTTAATGATAACCACAAAACGTTCTTTCAAGGTCTTAAGTCATTAAAAGGTTCAAGAAGTCCAGCCATTCCGTTAGGAGCATGCTTCATTGCACTTGGAGCTTTATTAAAAGATGCAGGATTTAATCTACAACAGAGTGCTGCCTCTAGTTTTTTTACTTATGCTTTACCAGGCCAATTAGTAATGGCAGAGTCATTATTGGTAGGCGCTTCAATAGTAAATATATTTATAGCGGTTTGGTTGGTTAATTTTAGACTTTATCCAATGACTGTATCTTTGTTTCCTTTACTAGAGCATAAATCCCAACCGAAATGGAAATACTATCTATCGTGTCATTTCTTAGCCGTTAGCTCCTGGCTAATAGCAAAAGATAGCTACAAAAAAATTGATAAAAAGCACAGAATAGATTTTTGGATTGGTATAGGAGTAGGAACTTGGTCTACTGCAATTATAATGACAGTAGTTGGTTATCTGTCAGCAGATTATTTAAACAAAGATATGTTAATTGGTTTAGCTATCGTAAATCCAGTTTATTTTTTTTGCATGATGATTGGTGCAATGAAAAATTTAAGTGTCTCTATTGCTGTGATTGGAGGAACTATTTTAGGTCCATTGATTTATTTGATTTCAACTGAATGGGCTCTTTTATTTGCTGGTCTTATTGCAGGAACTATTGCTTTTTTATTTGGAGGTAAAAATGGCAAGTAGCCAAATAATATTACTAGCAATTATAGCAACATCTTTAGCAACATTTATATCAAGATTTATGGGAGCGCTTACATCTGAAAAAGTAAGTGTTAAATCAAAAGTATTTCAATGGTTTAATTGTGTAGCTTATTCAACTCTGGCAGCTTTATTGGGCAGAATGATAATTTTTCCAGCAGGCGTGCTTGCTGAGAGTGCGTTAGCCATAAGAGTATTTGTTTTAGTAATATGCATCTTTGTATTTATTTTTAGTAAGAAAAATTTAGTTATACCAACAATACTATCAGCGATTCTTTTAAGTTTTTTTAATACAATATAAAAATTATTGTGCTAAAATAAAGTATGGAACCAATACTAGCAGTCTTTATACTCTTATGGATTGCGGGATATTTTTAGTTCTCTATGAGTTTTAAAATTGAAAATCATCAAAAATCAAAAAGAGTTAGTGTAATTAAGCTTGAAGAAAAGGACTTAGATAGACTAATTTTTCCATTTCAAAAACATACCATCACCTCTCTAGAGTACAAACCTTTCTCAAGATTTACTTTGGCAAAAAGTTTAGATGAAGTATTTGAAAATAAGTTGGGTAAAGCTTTATTAAAAATACTTAATGATAGAGAAACAGGTACAATTATAATTGAACCAGAAATTAGCAATAAGAAATTTGATAAAGATTTTTTGGTAAAATTATCAACTGGACTCGCTTACTTAGTAGGTAATCCTAATTTTGACTCCATGACTGAAAAATATTATGCAAGATTTCATGTTAAACATCAGGACAGCAGCGACTCTTACTTGAGAAAAGCTTATACAAACTTAGATTTACATACAGACGGTACGTACGTTAAAGAAAAAACAGACTGGTTAATTATGACTAAGATGGAAGAGCAGGGTGTATCAGGTGGTGAAAGTGTTATTTTACATTTAGATGACTGGGAACATTTAGATGAATTAAGTAAAAACCCTGTAGGTCAACAAGACTTTATTTGGGGATCCCCAAAGAGTAAAAATGTTGAATATAAAGTTGAGCATCCAGTTTTTAAAAAAGATAAAAATGGAAAACCAATCATTTCATATATTGATCAATTCCCAGAA
>JAOHFJ010000005.1 GCA_028097945.1 Candidatus Pelagibacter sp. | reverse complement strand
AAATATTTTTATATCAGGTTGTTAAGTTAATTAGATGATAATCCGGTGTTAGCTATAGTAAAAATCATATCACTATATTAATAGAATAGTTATTAAATTCTTGCCACAAATTGATCACACTCAGAAGCAAAATATTGATTCAGGTTGTATAAAAAGTGTTGTATAACAATTGTAAGTGAAGGGTAGAGGTCGTTAGCCAGGACTCATAAGCCTGGGGTCGGCGGTTCGAATCCGCCCCTCGCTACCAATAAAATAATTGAATTATAAGTATTTTAAAGTTTTTTTAAATTGATCAATAGTCATCAAAGATTGATCTTTTTTAGATACAATCATTTTCCTAGGCAATTTTATTTTTAGACTTTTATCATTATAAATGATTCCACTTTCAAATTTTGGGCTATAGTAGTTGTCTAATTTATAATAAATAATGTTTTCCTTACTATAACTATAATATGCATGGGCGAAACCAGCAGGTATATAAAGTCCTAATGCGTTCTTTTTAGATAAAACTATGCTAAAAACTCTACCAAAAGTTTTTGATTTTTTCCTTAAATCTATAACAACATCTAAAATTTTACCTTTAACTACATTGACAAATTTTGATTGTTTGTTTTTAGTTTGAAAATGAAAACCTCTAAACACATTTTTCTTTGATGTTGTACAATATTCAAAAACAAATTTTTTTTTTAATATTTTTTTGTTAAAAGTTTCTCTTAAATTTCCTCTTTTGTCTGTATTATTTTTTTGTTTAATTATTAGCAAGCCTTTAAATTTAGTTTTTTTTACAATCATTTCTTAAGAATTTTTTTTAATTTACTTAAACTCATATCAGTTCTTAAAGGAAATTCACCTTTAGAATAAATTTTTTTAATTTTTTTATTTGATTTTTTTGCAAATTGATACACAGTTTGACTAGGACCTCCAACGTTAATAATTCCCCTTTTACTAATTAATTTTAAGATTATTTTCGCAGCATCTTCTTGATAAATAAAATTAGTTTTTACGTTTGCATATGCTTTATCATGTATAAAAGGTTTTTCAGTCATGCATAATCTTACAATCAAAGAATTTTGATACATTTGAACAGCACATTCACCACCCAATTTAGACCATGAATAATTGTTCCAAGGTTTTAAAGCATCTTCTTCATTATAATTCCCTCTTAATCCAGGGTAAACATAACTTGTAGATAAATAAATTAATTTAACACCTTTTTTTGATGACTCTTTAACAAGATTACACGTTCCAACAATATTCAAATCTATACTTTTTGATATATTTTTTTCATGAACTTTCATGGGTCTTGATAATCCTGCCAAGTGAAGGATATGACTAGGTTTATATTTTTTTAAATTTTTTTGAATAGAATTTTTTGAAAGAATATTTAATTGTTTTTTGTTTCTAAAAATAAGTTTATTATTTAATTTCTGCAGAATTTTACCAAATCTTCCATCAGAACCTGTAACAATAATTCTAGGCATTAATTAATGATTTTAGATATTTAGAATAATTACAATTACCATAAAAATTTATCGCATCTGTAATTTTATTCTTGCTGATCCAATTGTTTTTTAAAGCAATTTCTTCTAAGCATGCGATTTTTAGACCCTGTCTATTTTCAATTGTAGAAATAAAATTTGAAGCATCATAAAAATCATTTACATTTCCAGTATCCAACCAAGAACCACCTCTACCAATAAATTCAGATTTCAATTTATTTTTTCTCTTATAAATATTTAGCAAATCTATAATTTCTAACTCCCCTCTTTTTGAAGGCTTTAATTTTTTAGTGAATTTTATGACTTCATTATCGAAAAAATATAGACCAGTTACTACTAAATTAGATTTTGGTTTTTTTGGTTTTTCCACAAGGCTTAATACTTTTTGATTTTTACTTAAGGTAGCTACACCGTAAAGGCTAGGGTTTTTTACAGGGTGAACAAAAATTTTTGCACCAGATTTAAGATTGATATTTTTCTTTAAAATCTTGGTGAGACTTTGCCCGTAAAAAAAGTTGTCTCCAAGAATTAATGAAACACTGTCTTTGCCAATAAATTTTTCACCAATAGTGAAAGCTTGTGGTAATCCTCTGGGACTGCTTTGTTCTTTATATTCTATTGAAATACCAAGATTATTTTTTTCAGGTAAAATTTTTCTAAATTGATTTAACTGGCCTTTGTTAACAATTATAAGGACTTTTTTTATTCCAGCCAACATTAAAACAGATAATGGGTAAAAAATTAACGGTTTATCATATAAAGGCAAAAGTTGTTTATTTACTGCCTTTGTGAGAGGACTCATTCTAGTTCCTTTTCCGCCAGCTAATATTATTCCCTTTTTAATCAAATTTTTAACCCCAGTCTTTTTTCATAGTTTTTCTTTGAAATACTTTTGATGAAATTCCTATTGTTTAAATACCATATTATTGTTTCTCTTAATCCATTCTCAAATTTTATTTTTGGTTTCCAATTTAAATTTTTAAAAATTTTTTTACTATTCAAAGCATAATTTACATCATGACCAGGTCTATCTTTTACAAATTTTACTTTAGTTTTCTTATCGATTTTAATTTTCATATTTTTACAAATTTTTAATATTTTTTTTACTAAATCAATGTTCCGTAAGTTTACATTAGAACCGACATTATAATTTTCACCATCTTTACCTTTTAAATATAGCCTGAATAAGGCTTCACAATGGTCCTCTACATGTATCCATTCTCTTGAGTTTTTACCTTTCGCGTAAAGGGGCAGTTCCTTACCACTTAAAATATTTGATATCATTTTAGGAATTAATTTTTCTGGAAATTGAAATGGACCATAATTATTACAACAGTTAGATATTACAGCTTTTAATTTATAAGTTCTGATGTATGATTTGACAATATGATCAGCACTTGCCTTAGAAGCAGAGTAAGGAGAACTTGGTTCATATTTGTAGTTTTCATCTGATCTAAAACCTTTCTTCAAGTCACCATAAACCTCATCAGTAGAAATATGTATTAGTTTTGGCTTAATGCCATTTTTTTGCAAGTGTCTTAAAGCTTCTAAAAAGTTAAATGTGCCGTTAATATTTGTACGTATAAAATTACTTGGTCCATCTATTGATCTATCAACATGTGTTTCAGCTGCTAAATTAAAAATTGCTTTGGGTTTAAATTTTTTTATTATTTTAATAATTTTTTTTTTATTGATAATATCAACCTTTATTAATTTATAATTTCTTTTATTGCGTAGATTATTTTTAAGATTATTTGATGCATATGTTAATTTATCTAAATTGATAACGTAAAAATTTTTCCTTAAAAGGAAATTAACTAAATTACTACCAATAAAGCCTGATCCACCTGTAACGATGATTTTTTTCATTTAATCTAAGAGTTATTAACTCAATGTGTTAAATTAGTAAAAGAATTATCATTTAAAATCAAATATTATTATTAAATGGAATCAAAAGAACTTACCATTGTAATCGTTACATTTAAAAGCAAAACAAAAATTGAAAATTGCCTGAGGTCTATACCTGAAGAAATACCGGTAATAGTGGTTGAAAACTCAAATGATAAAAACTTTAAAGATAACATTGAAAATAACTTTAAAAATATAAAGTGTGTTCTCACAGGTTCCAATAAAGGTTATTCAGTAGCGAATAATGTGGGGTTGAGTTTAGTAAAGACAAAATACACTCTAGTTTTAAATCCTGATGCAATATTGGACAAAGAAGCGATTAAAAATTTTTTTATTGCTTCAAAAAAAGTCAAGGACTTTTGGTTAATAGGCCCGGGAAATGATCAAGCCATATCTTTAGATTTTGAAAAAAATAATATTCAAGAAGTAAATAATTTAAAAGGCTTTGCCATCTTCATTAATATGTCAAAGTTTAATAATAAATATTTCGATGAAAATTTTTTTCTTTTTTTTGAAGAAATAGATCTCTGCACAAGAGTTACAAAAAATAAAGGTAAAATCTTTTTAGATAAAAATATTATTATAAATCATGAAGGGGCAGGCTCAGTTAAACTAAATAGTAATTTTGAATTGGAAAAAAATCGTAATTGGCATTGGATGTGGTCAACTTTTTACTTTCATAAAAAATATAAAGGATTTTTGCAAGCCTCTTTAATAATTTTTCCAAAATTAGTATCTGCTCTAATCAAATCTCTATTTTATTTATTAGTTTTTAATAATAAAAAAAGAGATATTTATTTTTGCAGATTAAGCGGTATTTTCAATTCAATGATTGGAAAAAAATCTTGGTACAGGCCACCATTAGATTGATTTTTTAATTTTAAAAATATAAAAAATCTAATGCCTAAAAAAAATAAAATAATAGTTACTGGTGGAGCCGGATTTGTAGGCGCTAATTTAATAAAATTATTTTTAAAAAAAACACGTTATAAAATTATTAGTATAGATAATTATTCATCTGGAAAAAAATCTAACCATATTAAGAACTCAAGAGTAAAATATATAAATGGAAAAACTGTAAATATTTCAAAATTGATCAAAAATCCAATGGAAATTAAATCTGTTTTTCATTTTGGTGAATTTGCAAGAATTTATCAAAGTTTTATTAAAATGAATGAATGTATAGATTCAAATACAGTTGGTTCTAATGCTGTTTTTAATTTTTGTTTAGAAAATAAAATTAAATTAATTTATTCAGCTACATCGGCTTCTTTAGGTAATCGTGGAAATGATAAAAATTTGTCACCCTATGCATTTTCAAAATCAAAAAACTTAGAGTTATTAGAAAATTTAAAAAGATGGTTTAATTTTAAGTATGAAGTAATTTATTTTTATAATGTTTATGGTCCCAATCAAATTTGTACGGGGCAAATGTCTACAGTAATTGGAATTTTTGAAGATCATTATAAAAGAGGTAAGCCTTTACCGGTAGTGAAACCAGGATCTCAATCTAGAAGATTTACTCACATAGAAGATACAATTAACATTTGCTATTTAGCTTGGAAAAAAAATCTTTGTAGGCACTACAGCATAGCTAATAGAAAATCTTACACTCTTCTCGAAGTAGCAAAGATGTTTAAATCAAAAGTAAAATTTTTACCTAAACGACAAGGTGAAAGATATGCCTCATCACTCACAAATAAAAATTTGTCTAATAAAATGTATAAATTTTTTGGAAAAATAAAATTAAAAGATTATATAAAAGATTTCATTTTAAATAATAATTAGTGCCCAGGAAATTCAATTAAGCTCTCTGTTTTATATCCTTTATCTCTTAACATATTATTCCCAGGTAAATCGAAAAGATTTATTACAAATATAAATCCAGCAACTTGACCACCAGAAATCTCAACTATTTTTGCCGCTGCTTCAGCTGTTCCACCTGTGGCAATTAAATCATCAATTATTAATATTTTTTCTCCTTTTTCTATCGAGTCTTTATGAACCTCTATTGTTGCTGTTCCATATTCTAACTCAAAATCAACAGAGTGCACTTCTGCGGGAAGTTTATTTTTTTTTCTTAAAAGTATGAAAGGTTTTTCTAATTGATAAGAAACAGTTGATGCAAAAACAAAACCTCTCGACTCTATTGCAGCCACTTTGTCAAATTCTATTTTTTTTGCTAATTCAATTATTTTATCATTTGTGTATTTAAAAGCCTTAGAATTTTTTATTAAAGTTGTAATATCTCTAAACAAAATTCCTTTTTTAGGATAATCAGGTATTGATCTAATATGTTTTTTTAAATCCATAATTTGCTTCAAGTTCTAACAAAAAAGCTTTAATAATTAAATGATGAAAAAAAGAAAGCTTGGGATAATTGGCGGTAGTGGACTTTACAAAATGGAAGGTTTTGAGAAAACCAAATGGAGAAAGATTAACACTCCGTGGGGCAAACCTTCAGATGAAATTTTATTAGCTAGTTATGGAAAAGAAGAAATTTGTTTTTTACCAAGACACGCTAGAGGACATAAAATAAACCCTACGAATATTAATTTCAGAGCAAATATCGATGCAATGAAACAACTCGAGGTTACAGATATAATCTCAGTGTCAGCCGTTGGATCATTAAAAGAAAATTTAGAGCCAGGAAAATTTGTTATAGTAGATCAATTTATAGACCGAACTTTTTCAAGAATAAAAACATTTTTTGATGAGGAAATTGTAGCCCATGTTTCAATGGCAAAACCTACAAGTCCTGGACTTTCAAATTGTTGTGAAGCGGTTTTAAAGAAATTAAATATTAGCCATCAAGTTGGAGGAACATACATAGTAATGGAAGGGCCTCAATTTTCAACTTTAGCTGAATCAAATTTGTATAGATCTTGGGGAGCTGATGTAATTGGTATGACTAATATGCCTGAAGCTAAATTAGCTAGGGAAGCAGAAATTAGATATAGTACTGTGGCAATGGTAACAGATTATGACTGTTGGCATCCCGATCATGATGAGGTTGATGTAAGTATGGTTATACAAACTTTAATGAAGAATGCTGCTAATGCACAAAATATGATTAAAGAAGTAATTAAAACATTTGAAAAATTTTCTGTAGTTAAGGACCCTGCAAACAATTGTTTAGACGTAGCGATAATTACAGATCCAAAAATGAGATCTAAAAAAACTATAAAAAAATTAAATACTATCGCAGGCAGAGTTTTAAATAAAAAAAAATAATTTGATGCCAACATATACTGTGAAATATTCAAATTTTAATCTTTCTCAAAAGCAAAAAAATTTATTAGCAAATGATATTTCAAGTACTCATAGTAAATTTACAGGTGCAAATACTTTTTTTGCTCAAGTAATTTTTCAAAAAAATGAAAAAAATTCTCATTTTATGGGAGGCAAATTAGTCAAGACTAAAGAAATTTTTTTAAATGGTCAAATAAGATCAGGACGTACCTCAAAAGTTAAAAAACAATTAATTTTAGGGCTAAGAAAAATTTTGATTAAAAATACTAATTTAAAAAAAGACTATGTCTGGGTGTATTTAGAAGACTTATTGCCAGATCAAATGATTGAGTATGGAGAAGTGCTACCTAAATCGGGGCAAGAAAAAAAATGGTTAAATTCGTTAACATCAAGCCTGAGAAAAAGGTTGAGAAAAATGGAAAAAGGAAAATGAAAATAGAGGGAAAATCCTACAAGACAATATGGTTTGAAAATAATTTAGTAAAAATAATAGATCAAACAAAACTTCCTCATCAATTTGTAATTAAAGATTTAAAAACAGTAAAAGATTCAATTAATGCTATCAAAACAATGGAAGTAAGAGGCGCTCCATTAATTGGTGCAACAGCTGCCTATGGTCTGGTCTTATCAATAATTGAGAATAATGATTTATCTTTTTTGAAGAGATCTAGCGACGAATTAATAGCTTCAAGACCTACTGCAATTAATCTCAGGTGGGCTGTTGATAGAATGATGAAAAAATTAACTGGCATTAATGAAAAAGATATTTTGAATGTAGCTTTAGAAGAAGCAAATGCCATAAAAGAAGAGGACGAAGGATTTTGCAAAAAAATTGGTTTGAATGGTCTTAAAATTATTGAGGAAATTTCAAACAAAAAAAAAAATACAGTAAACATACTAACCCATTGTAATGCAGGTTGGTTGGCAACCATAGATTGGGGAACTGCTACTTCACCGATTTATCATGCTCATCAAAAAGGTATTAAAGTACATGTTTGGGTTGATGAGACAAGACCACGAAACCAAGGGGCTAACTTAACTTCATATGAGTTAAATGAGGAGGGAATTTCAAACACCGTAATTGCTGATAACGCTGGTGGTATATTAATGCAAAGAGGGCAAGTAGATATGTGTATTGTTGGAACTGATAGAACTTTATCTAATGGCGATGTTTGCAATAAAATTGGAACATATTTAAAAGCACTAGCTGCAAAAGATAATAATGTTCCATTCTATGTAGCATTACCGAGCTCAACAATTGATTGGAAAATAAAAGATCATAAAGAAATACCTATTGAAGAAAGAAATTCTGAAGAACTTTCACATGTTGAAGGATTAGATAAAGATAATAAATTACAAAAGGTTTTGATTTATCCACATAAAAGTAAAGCAATGAACTTAGCTTTTGATGTTACACCTGCTAAATATGTAACAGGGTTGATAACAGAAAAAGGTGTTTGTGAAGCATCAGAACAAGGATTGAAAAGACTATTTAAATGAAAAAAATATTATTGATTTTAAGTTTTCTAATAATTGCGAATATTGCTGAAGCAAGAGATTGCACAAGTGGAGATATTAAAGGTGATGCATTTATTTATAGTGATGGAAAAAAAGTAAAAGTAATTCAAGGAACAGATATTCCTGATCCAGCTAATAAAATTATAATGATTTTTAATAAAGGTGGATGGAAAGTAGAAAGTAAGTGGGGTGAATGTAAAGACCATATACCAAAACAATTAGGACAATTATCTGGAACAAATATTAAAGGAAAAGAATTAGTTTTTATGTTGAATGGAAATCTACATAAGGCCGGAGGAGCTGATGGAGGAGCCTGCGGGTGGAAATTTAAAGGAGCATGGCATCAAGATTGGTATGATTGCGTAATAGCTGATTGGGGAATTCCAAAAAGAGTTAATGTTAATAAAGAACTTATCGAAAAATTAGTTGCTAATGGAACTCCAAGAAATCAAATATTTATGTCGGGTTTATCTTGTGGTGGAATAGACACATTAAGACATAAAGGCCTACATCCAAATGATTTTAACGCAACTATTTCATTCATGCCTAATTGTTGGGATACTAAACCCAATACTCCTTTAAGAAAAATGCAAATTGATGAATTAAAAAGTTTTAAACGTATAGATGCGCTGGTATTTACAAGCCCAGTGGATGGCGAGCCTGACTGGCACAGTAATACCGAATGGATGAAAAAAGATTTAGAAAATATTCCAGGTATAAAAATGATTGATACCCCTGGACACACTGGAAAAAACATTATTGTAAATGGTAAAAAATGTAATGTGAAAGAGAAAATGAAAGGTGGTTGGGAAATTAAATGGCCTGAAGGTAAAACTAAACTAACAAGTGAAAATAAGTTTATTACATTAGATAAGAAACAAAAAAAAGAAATGAAGAAAAAACCCATGGGACATTACTTGATTTCATACAGCTGCTTTAATTATTATCATCCAGAAATAGTCAAATATATTGATTCAAGGTTATAGTGAGCAAACTTAAAACTGATGTAATTAGATATTCAAAAAAACTTAATATTACTAATTTATCAGCTTTAAGGTCAGGAAATATTTCAGTTAGAGCTAAAGAGAAGGGCGTTGATGGTTTTTATATAACTCCATCTGGAATGAAGTATGCTTCATTAAAAACAAAAGATATTGTTTTTGTTTCACTAAAAGGAATCTTTGATAAAAAAAAGAATAAACCCTCCTCTGAGTGGAGGTTTCACCAAGATATTTATGTGAATAAAAAAGAAGCTAAAGCTATAGTTCATGCCCATTCTACATGCGCTACGGCCGTATCTTCTCATCAAAAAAACATTCCAGCTTTTCACTACATGGTTGCAGTTGCAGGTGGGGAGGATTTAAAATGTACTAAATATGCAACTTTTGGAACCAAGCAACTTTCAAAAAATATTATTAAAGCATTAAAAAATAGATCAGCATGTTTGATTGCAAATCACGGACAAGTTGCGTTTGGAGATAATTTAGAAAAAGCCTTTGAGCTTGCACAAGAGATCGAAAATATTTGCCATCAATATATAAATGCCCTAAGAATCGGAATACCTAAAATACTTTCAAAAAATGAAATGAAAATTGTTTTAGGAAAGTTTAAAAATTATAAAAAAGGATAATTTTAAATGATTAAAGTAGGGGAGCACATCACTTTAGATTTCCTTGGTGTTAAAAAAGATTATTCACCAGATTTTTATGAAAAGGTAATCTACAAAATAGCAAAAGCTGCAAAAGTAGAAATTTTAAATGTAGCCTCACATAGATTTGAACCACAAGGTTTTACGCTCGTTGCTTTATTGTCTGAAAGTCATTTTAGTTTTCACACATTTCCTGAAAGAGGTGTCATTAGTTTTGACTTTTTCACTTGTGGCAAAGTAAATCCAAAAGTAGCTTTAAAAATTCTAAGGAATGAGATTGAACATGAAAGAGTAGTCACTAATGCTTTTGATAGAAGCAGTATTGGACTATACGATGATATTTATAGCACACCGGGTCAAAAGAAATATTATGTAGTTAAAAATGTGCTAGAAAAGTTTACTTCAAAAGTTGGACAGTTTGTAGAAGTAATGGATATTGAAGAATTCGGACATGCTTTATTTATAGATCATGAAATACAAGTAGCAGAAAAAGATGAAAAAATTTATAGCTCAACTTTTTTTAAATCTAGTTATGATTTAAGTAAAAAAAATAACAACGTTGCTATTATAGGTGGCGGTGATGGTGGAGTAGCTCGAGCATGTTTGGAAAATAACTCAAATTATATAGACTGGTTTGAACTTGATCCTGAAATAGTTGATGCTTGTTATCGTCATTTACCAAAAGTTTGTTCTAAGGTTAAAAAAAGCAATGTCATAAATACTTTTTGGGGGGATGCGTTTAAAAGCATTAAGGATATAGAAGACTCTAAGTATGATAAAATCTTCGTAGATTTAAATGATGACCAGTATTGTATAGACCTTGCTAAAAAAAATATGAAAGGTTTAAAAAGAATTCTAAAAAAAGGTGGAGTTATCACCGCTCAAGTTGGAAGTAATGACAAAAAGCCTAAACAAGTTGAAAATTGGTGTAAAGTTTTAACTAATAGCTTTGGAAACGTTAAACTGTCAGGTGCCTACGTGCCAAGTTTTGACTGTAATTGGAATTTTGCTTCATCTATAATGAAGTAATGTTTCGTGTATCTTGTATTCAATTAAGATCTAATAATCATATTCTTCAAAATTTAAAAAAAACTGAAAAATTTATTATTAAAGCTGTTCAACAAAAAACAGATTTTATCATAACTCCAGAAGTTTCTTCTTTATTTTCACTAAATAAAAAACAATTACTTAAAATATGTAAATCTATGAAAGAAGATATTTACTTAAATGGAATTAAATTATTAGCAAAAAAATATAAAAAATGGATTTTAATTGGCTCTTTAATAATAAAAATTTCAAAAAATAAATTAGTCAATCGATCTGTGCTAATTGATAAAAATGGAAAAATTAGAACCTACTATGATAAAATCCATATGTATGACGTTGTATTAAGTAAGAAAGAGAAATATTTTGAGTCAAAAACTTTTACAGCAGGAAATAAAGTAAAATCCTTTAATCTTCCTTGGGGAAAATTAGGTCTTTCAATTTGTTATGATTTGAGATTTCCAAATTTATACCGAAAACTATCTAAAACAGGCTCATTATTTTTGTCAATTCCTTCAGCTTTTACAGAAACTACAGGAAAGAAACATTGGCACTCTTTATTAAAAGCAAGAGCTATTGAAAACTTCTGTTATGTTTTCGCACCAGCGCAAGGCGGATCTCATTATAATGGTAGAAAAACTTTTGGTCACTCAATGATCATCTCACCAGATGGAAAAATCTTAAAAGAATTAAATAAATCAGAAGGTGTGATTACAACATCAATTAATCCAAATTTATCAAAAAAATTAAGATCAATTATACCTAGTTTAAAATCAGATTAATTATTCGTAGGATTTAACTTCTTTAATATTTGAGCCAAGTGCGTTGTTGATAGCTAATTTAATTTTAGCTCTTTCATCATTAAATTTGTAAACATTTCTCGCAAGTGAAATAAACTTTTCTCCAAAATCATTATTTTTTTCTGCTAATCTTTTTCCGTCTTCAATATCCCATAGTTTTAAATTTATTTCTTTTAAATCATTGATGTGTTTTTTAATTGAAGCTTGATCGGGGATAAATTTTTGCATTGTCTGATTTAAAGATGACAATTCTTTTTCAATATCAGCTAGTTTATCTTTATTTGATATTTTGGCTTTTTTGATTTCTAATATTGTGATCTTGTCAATAAGTTCACCAGCTGAAATTTCTGCCAATATTTTGTCTAATTTATTGCTCATATTATTATTTTACTATATCACTCTTTAATTATACTCAGAATTAATAATGTCAAATATATTAATTATCAAACATGGTTCTCTTGGAGATTTAATTCAAGCCAATGGCGCAATTAGAGATATAAAAAATTTTTATAAAAATCGAAAAGTTTTTCTTCTTACCGCAGAACCTTACTCTATTTTTATGTCAGAATGTCCTTATCTAGATGGAGTTATAATTGATAAAAGATTACCTAGATGGAATTTATTTTATTTAGGTAAATTAAAAAAACAACTAGCAAGATACGAATTCTCAAAAGTCTTTGATTTACAAAATTCAAGTCGAACAAAATTTTATAAAAAATTTATTTTAAAAAATTCAGAATGGTCATCTTCAGAAACTAGTTTAGAGCCAGGTCAATCTAAAAGAGATTTTGATCAAGATCCTGTTTTAGATCGAATGGAGGTACAACTAAAAAAAAGTGGTATTGATCCTGAGTTTACAAAGAACATCGATTTAAATTGGGCTACTTCGGATATCACAAGATTATTAAAACAATATACTAATAGTGATTATATTCTATTATTTCCTTTCTGTTCAGCTAAACACCAAAATAAAAAATGGCCTTATTACAAAGAATTAATTGTCAAATTAAAACAAGATTTTAAAAATCAATACGCTGTACTAGTAGCACCAGGACCTAAAGAGATTGAGGAAGCAACAACATTAAAAGCAAAAGTTGTTTTAGATGATAACAAGTCTGTTGAAATTAAAACATTAGTGTCATTAATAAGTCGTGCTAAATTTATTGTAGCTAATGATACAGGTCCAGCTCATATAGCATCACATCTAGATAAAAAGGGAATAGTTTTATTTGGAAGTCATACAACAGCAAAAAAAGTTAGTATTGAGAATTTTAACTTTAAAGCTTTAAGTGTCAACCACCTTAAAGATTTAGATGTGGAGACCGTTTTAAGTGAAATTAAATCTAGATTAAATTAATTCAATATATTTTTTTACAATTTTATTCCAATTAAAATCTTTTGAAAACTCCAAAGCATTTGCGCCAAGTTTTTTATACTGATCATTTTCTAAAATTTTTAATAATGTGTCGTATAATGCATTGAGATCATTTCCATTACATAGATATCCTGTTTGACCGCTTTTAATTGCATCACCTTCACCTCCATAAATGCCACCAATAGAAGGAGTTCCGTAGGATGCTGCTTCAATATAAGTTATTCCAAAACCCTCTACAGATTTTTTATAAACTACAGAAGGCATTACAAATACATCTGATTTTTCAAGTAAAGCAACTTTTTCTTGCTCAGTAGATTTAAAAATAAATTCTACTTCCTTATTCAATCCAAATTCTTTTTTGAGTTTTTCGAGATTTCTTCTCTCATCACCATCACCAACAGAAATGTATTTTAAATTTGGAAACTTGGGTAATAAATTTTTAATGGTCATTAAAATATTTTGATGACTTTTTCTAGCATCCAACCTTGATACAGTAATTAATTTTGGGTTAGCGCCATTAAAAACGTTATCTGCAAATTCTTTAGCTTCAATATTAACAGGAATAGGGTAGTTACAACCAGGATTAATGACTTTAATGTTTTTAATCTTCACACCAAATTTTAAGGCAAGTTCTTTAGTAAATCTTGAATTAGCTATTACATAATCTGCTTTAGCCAAAGCTTTCAGCAATCTTTTATTTAATGATGAGCCAACAGGGTGATTGATTTCTTTAGAGTGAATTAAACAAAAAGTTTTAGTTTTTTTTAAAGTTTCTTCATCAATATTTTCAATGCTTTTCCAATGGTCAAAAAACATTGCTCTTAATTCATTAAACTCTGCAAATTCTTTAATTAGATTTGCTTTTCGATATTTTCTAAACATTTTAAAACCTGAAACTCTATCAATATTTAATTTAGAATTTTGATCATAAGTTTCAGCGTTATCAGTATTCTCAGCAAAAACTTTTACAGGACCATGGTTTAACAAAGCATTAGATAATCCTTCCATAAGATTTTGCATACCACCTAATTCTGGAGGAAAATTTCTTGTTGCAACTAAAAACATTAATTAAACCACTTTATGTTACAGCCCATGCTTGGAATTTGTTGATCAGGACCTTTTTGAGTTTGTGCAACCATTTTCATAGCTATTTTTAAATCACTGTCTCCATTATTTACTGGTTTTAAATCTTTTAATTCTCTAAATCGTCCTCTGTATTGAAGTTCTAAATTTTTATCATAACCAAAGAAATCAGGAGTACATACAGCACCATATTTTTTAGCAATCTCTTGAGTTTCATCAAATAAGTAATTTGTTTCCCTAAAGTCATTTGAGTTTGCAAACTTGATCATGTTTTCAAAAGAGTCCTCGGGGTAATTTTTGGTATCATTAGACATGATAGCAACGGAATTAATTCCATCTTTTTTTAATTCATTACAATCGTTAACAAGATCTTTTATAATTGCTTTGACATAAGGACAGTGATTGCAAATAAACATGATTAAAGTAGCTTTATCGCCCTTAATATCATTTAAAGAGATTACTTTATTATCAATAGATTTAAGTTTGAAATCCTCAGCTTTTTTTCCAAAATCGCAAACCGGGGTTTTAGTTAGAGCCATAATATATTATAAATTATTTAATAATACATTACAGCAATATTATGATTTACGATTTTGAAGGACACACACCAAAAATAGATCCAGGTAGTTGGGTTGCACCTAACGCAGTTATTATTGGTAGAGTGGAGTTAAAAAAGAATTCAAACATTTGGTTTAACACAACTTTAAGAGGTGACCTTGAACCAATCATCATTGGTGAAAATTCAAACATTCAAGATGGAAGTGTTATTCATACCGATCCAGGCTGCCCAACAATAGTTGGCAATGGTGTTACAGTGGGTCATATGGTTATGCTTCATGGCTGTGAGATTGCTGATGATTGTTTAATAGGAATTGGCTCAACAATATTAAACAAAACTAAAATTGGAAAAAATTGCATCATTGGCGCTAATGCGCTTATTACAGAAAACAAAGTTATACCAGAAAGATCATTAGTACTTGGAAGTCCTGGTAAAGTAGTAAGACAAGTTACTGACAAAGAAATAGAACACATCAAAGAGAATGCTAGAGACTATGTTGAAAACTTTAAAAAATATAAAAAATAGTTTCTTAATTTTAATTTTACTTACAGGAAATGCTTTTGCAAAAGATATTAGACTTCCAAAAGATGTTGGATCTGGAAATGTATATACCAAAAGTTTAAAAAAAGGTTTTAAAAAATACGGATATAAAATAGTAAATAAAAAGGATGGTCACCCAGTAAGAGCAGGAGAAAAATCAATAAGGTTTGAGGTGAGGAATGGAGATTGTGGAGAGGATCCTGGTAAGTGGAGTGATTGTAAAAATGATCGTCAAAGACATGAATTAAGTGGAGATAGATTTAGAGGTAAGGCTTGGTATGCTTATTCTATTTATTTACCAAATGATTTTAAAACTGTTTATCCAGTAAAATCAGCTATGGCTCAATTTCATCAAAAGGGCAGTTGGCCAACTCTAATGTTTCAATTTACTGATATGGGTTATTACGCAGATAGACAACTAGGATATCAGACACAAGAAATGAAAAAACTTTTAGACATAAAAGACATGATTGGAAAATGGAATGATATTTTAATTCATATTAATTCAACTTCAAAGGACTCAGGTTTTTATAAGATTTGGGTTAATGGAAATTTAAAATACGAATACAATGGAACAATTACCGGGGGAAAAGAAAATTATTTTAAATTTGGAATTTACCAAACAAAAGTAAGTGTTTGGCCCATGTATCATCCCGACACTCCATATCCAACACAAGTAGTCTATTACGACGAAATCAGAGCTGGTAAGTCTAAAAAAGCAGTCACAAAATATTTAGGGAACTAACCAGTTTTTCTTATTATTTTCTAAGTCAAATAAAGCTCTACGGTGTCCTTTAGCAGCTAAATATAACCATTCAATACTTTTGATTTTGCATCTAATGACACAAAAGTTTTTATAACCAGCCTCACTTTCTTCTTTTGTGTAATCAAAGTTATCAAATTTATTATCTAGACCCGAGGTTGGTTTATCCGACTCAGTCCCTGGTCCATTAGTAACAAGATAGCATTTTCTACTAATATGACCTGTTTTATCCCAGGACTCTTTTGTAACATCATCGTTAAAGTGAACTTTACACTCTGTTTTTAATCTGAGCTGAATTTTTTCTTGTTTACCGTAAAACAAGATTGAACAGTTTGGATTTTTTTTTATCTTTTCTATTTTTGATGATCTGATGTCACTATGATACTGAACAAAGCTATTTTTTTGATCAGCTTTTCTTAATACAACAACTCTTCCATCTAAATCTTTATCATTACCACAAATAAATACAGGTGTTCTAAACTCAGAAGATCGATCAGTAACTGCGTTAGTTAAAAGATCCCAAATCTTTTTTTCAATCTCGCTGAAATCTTCGTAGTAACTTACAACTTCTTGTGACACTTATTTTCTAAATCTTTTAATTAAGCTTGAAGTATCCCATCTTTGACCACCCATTTTTTGTACTTCAGCGTAATATTCATCAATTATTTTTGTAATAGGTAAGGGCGAGTTATTTTTCTTTGCCTCATCCATTGCTATTTTTAAATCTTTTCTCATCCAATCTACAGCAAAACCATAATCAAATTTATCTTCAATCATTGTTTTGTGTCTATTTTCCATTTGCCATGATTGAGCCGCACCTTTTGAGATAACTTCTATTACATCATGCATATTTAATCCTGCATTCATTCCAAAGTTAATTGCTTCTGACAAACCTTGCACAAGCCCTGCAATACAAATCTGATTAACCATCTTGGTCAACTGACCGCTTCCAGAAGGACCAAGTAATTTTATTTTTTTACTATAGCAATCAATAACTGGTTCAGCTTTTTTAAATGGAGCTTCATCTCCTCCAACCATTACAGTTAAAATTCCACCTTCGGCTCCAGCTTGTCCACCCGAAATAGGAGCGTCTAAGAAATCAAAACCTTTTGTTTTTGCCTCTTTGTATAATTCTCTAGCGATATTGGCTGAGGCAGTTGTGTTATCAATATAGATCGAACCTTTTTTTGCAGTCTTAAACAATCCTTTATCACCTAAAGTAACTTCCCTTAAATCATTATCGTTTCCAACACATGTAAAAATAAAATCACTATCTTTCGCTGCATTCATTGGAGTATCTGCAACACTACCTTTATATTTTTTTGCCCACTTTTCAGCTTTAGCTTTAGTACGATTATAAACGGTTACATTGTGACCAGCTTTTGATATATAACCAGCCATGGGATAACCCATAACACCAAGACCTATGAAAGAGACTTTACAACTCATTAATGATTAACCTCACGTTAAATAAAAAAGTAATTATATTTGGATTTATATTTACATTTTTTTCTAGTTTTGGACAGAGCTTTTTTTTGGGATTGTTTAACGCACCAATAAGAAATGAACTTGGTATTACTCATGGTCAATTCGGTAGTATCTATGCCAGCGCAACTATTTTTTCAAGTTTATTTCTTATTTGGGTGGGAAAAAAAATAGATGATTATAGAATTTTAAATTATTCTTTTTTTGTAGTTATATTATTATTTGCTTCTTCATTATTTTTTTCATTTATAAATAGTATTTACTTTTTAGCGGTTGGAATTTTCTTAATGCGATTTTCAGGACAAGGTTTAATGAGTCATACTTCCACGACAACCATTTCCAGATTTTTCGAAAGGTCTAGAGGAAAAGCTTTAAGTACAATTTGGTTTGGTTTATCTACAGCAGAATTTATTTTGCCAGTTCTTATAACTTACTTTTTCCTTATTTATTCGTGGAGAACTGTCTGGCAAGGAATTGCAATTTTAGTAATTTTATTCTTGCCTTTTGTAATTTTAAATACAATAAAATCGATAAAACTAGACTCAAGAGAAGCAGATCCTAACCCTAGCAATAAAAAACTTAAAATTAAAAGTTGGAGAAGAAGAGATGTTTTAAAAGATTATAGATTTTATATTGTATCTTTGAACATGCTTGCGATGCCTTGGATTGCAACTGGTGTCTTTGTTTATCAATCTTTTATTTCTGATTCTAAAATGTGGGCTGTATACACAATACCAAAAGCATTCATGGTCTATTCAATAACCTCTATAGCTACGTTATTTGTCTCAGGTTTTTTAGTAGATAAATTTACAGGAAGAAAACTAATTATGTATATGAATATACCGTTATTATTTGCCATGATTACTTTATTTTATTTTAATCATGAAATATTTGCTTATGTTTTTCTTGGCTTAATAGGAGTTTCTAACGGGCTAGCAAACATTTTGGGCTCTTCTACTTGGGCTGAGATATATGGAGTGAAATATATTGGAAGCATTAAAGCTTTAACAACTGCATTCATGGTTTTTTCAACTGCATTTGGTACAGCAGTTTTCGGACTGTTGATCGATAAAGGATTTACTATAGAAAATATTGCTTTCGTAGGAGCCGTTTACGTTGTTATTTCATTAGCTTTATTAATTTTAATCAGAAAAACTATTGAACCTGTAAGGCTGTCATATTAAGCTTGATTTATTAAACCTAATTGAATAAACAACAACCATCATGGCAAGAATTACCGTAGAAGACTGTTTGGAAAAAGTTGATAATCAATATGATTTAGTACTTTTAGCTAAAGAGAGAACAGTCCAATTAAACGCTGGATCTCCAATGCTTGTTGAAGAAGATAATGACAAAAGAACAATTATTTCATTAAGAGAAATTGGTGATGGAAAAATTGACGTTAAAGAAGTTGAAGCCAGCGCTATCAAAAGACTTAGAAAAGAGCCAGACGAAATTGAGCAACAAGAAGAAACAGAAGAAGAGACTAATGATGATTTTGAAAATTTATACAAAGGTCAAGTCTCAAAAAGTGGCGTAGCAATTCTACCATCAAAAAGAACTAGAAGAATTCCAGAAGTTAAGAAACCTAGCTTAGCTGATGAAGCATTATCAGAATTAAAAGCTGAACAGCCTGAAATTAAAGAAGAAAATTTAGAAACTGAAGAAGCTCCACTTGAATTAAGTGAAAAAGCTCCTGTAGAAGAAGAAAATAAATCAGAGTAAGTTATGAAGAAAACTGTTTCAGTTGCACCAATGATGGATTGCACTGATAAACACGAAATATATTTTTTAAGTCTTATTAGTAAAAACATCCATTTATATTCAGAAATGATTGTAGCTAACGCTATTATAAGAGGTGATAGAGATAAATTATTATCTTTCAAAATAATTTCTAATCCCGTTACACTACAAGTTGGAGGTTCAAATCCCAATGAACTTGCTGAGGCTTGTAAAATTGCAGAAGATTATGGCTATAAAGAAATTAATTTGAATTTAGGTTGTCCAAGTAAAAAAGTTCAAAAAAATAAATTCGGTGCTTGTCTAATGCAAGAGCCAGATCTTGTTGCAAAGTGTATTGAGGCAATGGCTAAAGCAACAAAGCTACCAGTAACAATTAAAACAAGAATTGGTTACAATGATGTTGAAAATTTTGAGTTTTTAAAATCTTTTATTCAAACAACTAAAGATGCAGGATCAAAAAAATTTATTATCCATGCAAGAAAAGCTTTGCTTAAAAAGTTAAGTCCAAAAGAAAATTTAAATATTCCACCGCTTAAATATGAATTTGTTTATCAATTAAAAGAGTATTTTAAAAATGATGAAATTATTATTAATGGTGGAATTAAATCAACCGAAGATATTAAAAATCATTTACTCAAAGTAGATGGTGCTATGATTGGTAGAGCTGTATATCAATCACCTTATTTTTTAGCTGATATTGAAAGAGATATTTTTAATAATGAAAATGTTCCTACAAGAAGTGATGTTATGGAAAAATTAATTCCATACATTCTAGAAGAAACCTCAAAAGGTGTACAATTAAATCATATCATGAGACACACTGTTGGATTATTTCACGGACAAAATGGTTCTAGAACTTGGAAACAATATCTTTCTAAAAATATGTGCATCAGAGATGCTGACCTTCAAAAAGTAAATCATATCATGGACCAGGTTAGAAAAACAAATCCTGTATCTTTAGAAAGATAATTTTGGATATTCTTTTTCAACCCGAAACTCTCTATTTAATTTTAATAATGATCATCACAGCTATCCCCGCCGGGTTCGCTGCAGGTTTGTTCGGCATTGGGGGAGGGTTAATAACAGTACCAATCCTATTTTATATTTTTGGAGCAGCTGGTATCGAACCAGAGTACCTAATGCACTTAGCAGTAGGAACTTCATTTGGAATAATAATTCCAACATCAATTGTTTCTGTTTTAACGCACCATCAGCATAATGCAGTCGATTTTAGTGTAGTGAAAGGTTACGGAGTATTTGTTATTATTGGAGTGATACTTGGTACTATTTTAGCTGCTGGTTTAAAAACAAAACCTTTAATATTATTTTTTACCATTGTTGTTTATATTCTTGCTTTCTATTTATTATTTCTAAAAGAGAAAGAGTCAGATCTTTCAATAAAAATGGGTCTACCCGCTAAAATTATTTCCGGGATCATAACAGGATTTGTTTCAGCTCCCATGGGTATAGGTGGTGCAGTAATGAATGTCCCAATTCTAAAGTTTTTTGGTTATCCAATAAATAAAGCGATAGGAAGTGCAGCTGCTATTGGTTTTATAATAGCTTTGTTTGGCACGATTGGTTTTCTTTTTTCAGGCAATTATTTGAATGCTAATTTACCTTTAAGTATTGGATTTTTAAATATTCCAGCATTTTTAATATTCTTCCCAATAACAGCATTTATGGCAAGGCTAGGAGCAAAAGCTAGTCATAGAATTAATAAAAAAAAGATGACGAAATATTTTGGACTGTTTTTAATAGTTATCGGTTCTAAATTTTTATACGAGTATTTTAATCTTTAAATTTTTTGATCGTATTCACCAATTTTCCCAGTTTCTTGTAATAATTTATCTATAAAATCAAAAATATTTTTCTTTCTCTCGTTTGAAGTAGGACTTTCAGTAACTACGACAAGAGAAGGTTTATTTGATGAAGCTCTAATTAAACCCCAAGATCCATCTGTTAAAGAAAATCTTACTCCATTAACTGTCAAAACTTCCGTGATCGATTGATTGTCTATTTTAATATTCTGTTTTTTTAGATTTTCAACTGTTTTAACCATTTCTTCTACCACTTTATATTTCTCCTCATCTTTGCAAAATGGAGCCATAGTTGGAGATTGAAATGTTTTGGGTAACTCATTAAAGATTTCACTCATCTTCTTGTTTTGATTAGTTAATAAATGACAAACTTGTATTGCTGAATTTATTCCATCATCATACCCAAATCCCAAAGGTTGATTAAAAAAGAAATGACCACTTTTTTCAAATCCTGCTATAGCTTTTTCTAGATTCACTTTTCTTTTTATGTGTGAATGTCCGGTCTTCCAGTAAATAGTTTTGCATTTATTTTCTGATAGAACTTTATCTTTAGTGTAAAGACCTGTTGATTTTACATCCACGACAAATTTTGATTTTTGATGTTTGGTCGATAAGTTTCTAGCAATTAATAATCCTATTTTATCTGAGTATATTTCATTTCCCTTATCATCAACAACTCCACATCTATCGCCGTCACCATCGAAACCAAAGCCAACATCTGCACTGTTATCCTTTACTGCTTTTGCTATAGCATGAAGCATTTCAAGATCTTCAGGGTTAGGATTATATTTTGGAAAAGACCAATCTAGATTACAATCGAGTTCTATTACTTCACAACCAATGCCTCTTAAGATTTCAGGTGCAAAAGCTCCCGCTGTTCCATTACCACAAGCAACAACAGCTTTAATTTTTTTATTAATCTTATTTTTTTTTATTAAATCATTTGAATAGACACTCTTAAAATTATCTATTTTTTTTATTGAGCCCTTTCCATTAATAAACTTTTTATTTAAGGTGATATTTTTCAGTTCACTCATTTCTTCTGGTGCATGGGTTAAACCTTTTTTGATACCCATTTTCACTCCCGTCCAACCATTTTCATTGTGACTAGCAGTAACCATAGCTATGGCATCAGAATTTAAATTGAATTGAGCAAAGTAAACAGTAGGGGACAGTGATAAACCAATATCTTCAATGTTACAGCCAGTTGAGCTTAAGCCATTAATTAGCGCTTTTTTTATATCTTCACTATAAGACCTGTAATCATGACCAACTATTACTCTTGGATTGGATTTATTTGTATGTTTGATAATTTGAGATCCTAATCCCTTACCTAATTCAGTGATTCCTTCTAAATCGATGTCTTTTTTATAAAGCCATCTGGCATCATACTCTCTAAAACCGTTTGGATTGATTTTCATTTACTATAAATACTAAAATATAAGCGCTTTTGTTATTAAATGTTTATTAACAAAACTTTCCACTTGCAAAATTATTTAAATGTTCTTATAATGTTCTATTGATTTCGATGTTATATGGTATATTAACTATATTGTGACACAACATATAGTTGTTTTGTTAATAAATCGAAGTAAATAAGTATAAATATGAATAAAAACGTATCATTGGCAATAGAGAAAGCTGTCGGCAGTATAAGCCAGAAGCACCAAAATGACCAAAAGAATAATGGTCCTAAAAAACCTGACTTATTCTCTTTATCAGGCGAAACAGAACTCTTTCAAAATGAGAGAGGTATCACAATAAAGATCGACAGATCTAGAGATTCTAATTTAACTGATTTTGGAAAAGCTACACTTAAAGATAGGTACTTAGGTCAAAATGAGAGTTTCCAAGATTTATTCGCTAGAGTAGCAAGTGTTTACGCTGATGATAATTTACATGCACAAAGAATTTATAACTACATAAGCAATTTATGGTTTATGCCAGCAACACCAGTTTTATCAAATGGAGGAACTGAAAGAGGTCTACCTATTTCATGTTTTTTAAATGAAGCTAATGACAGTTTAGAAGGTATTACAAATCTTTGGGAAGAAAACGTATGGCTAGCCGCAAGAGGAGGAGGTATTGGAAGTTATTGGGGTAACTTAAGATCTATTGGTGAAAAAATTGGTAAAGTTGGAAAAACTTCCGGAATAATTCCATTCATTAAAGTTATGGACTCTTTAACTTTAGCTATCAGTCAAGGTTCTTTAAGAAGAGGTTCAGCAGCATGTTATTTACAAATCGACCATCCTGAAATTGAAGAGTTTATTGAAATGAGAAGACCAACTGGTGGAGACGTAAACAGAAGATCACTTAATTTACATCACGGCGTATTGGTTACAGATGAATTTATGAGAGCAGTTGAAACAGGTGAACAGTGGGCTTTAAGAAGTCCTTACGACGGTACAGTTCAATCAACTATTCCTGCAAGAAACTTATGGATTAGATTATTAACTGCAAGAATTGAAACAGGGGAGCCATATATAGTTTTCATAGACACAGTTAACAGACAAATACCTCAACACCATAAATTAGCTGGTTTAAAAGTTAAAACTTCAAATCTTTGTAGTGAGATAACATTACCTACTGGTCAAGATAATGACGGTAATCAAAGAACAGCAGTTTGTTGTTTATCATCTTTAAACATTGATACTTACGATCAATGGAGTGAAGATCCTCAATTTGTTGAAGATGTTATGAGATTTTTAGATAATGTTATGACTGATTTTATTAATAGAGCTCCAGATGAGTTTGCTCATGCAAAATATTCTGCGATGAGAGAGAGAAGTGTTGGACTTGGTGTCATGGGTTTACATTCTTATTTCCAGCAAAAAAATATTCCCTTTGGTTCTGTTATGAGCAAAGTATGGAATAAAAAAATATTTAAAAATATTCAAGAAAAAGTTGATGCAGCTTCAATTAGTCTAGCAGAGGAAAGAGGTGCTTGTCCTGATGCAGCTGAATTTGGAATGAAAGAAAGATTTTCAAATAAAACAGCAATCGCTCCAACAGCTTCAATATCTATTATTTGCGGTGGATCATCTCCAGGTATTGAACCCATTGCCGCTAATAGTTACACTCATAAAACTTTGTCAGGCTCTTTTAATGTTAGAAATAAATATCTTAAAAAAATTTTACAAAAATACAATAAAGATACAGATGAAGTTTGGTCTACAATTACAACAAATCAAGGTTCCGTATCTCACTTGGATTTTTTAACAGCAGAAGAAAAAGATACTTTTAAAACCGCTTTCGAAATTGATCAAAGATGGATTGTGGAATTAGGTGCAGACAGAACACCTCATATTTCTCAAGCCCAGTCTATTAATATATTTATACCTGCAGATATTCATAAAAAGGAATTACACGATCTTCATTTCCAAGCTTGGAAAAAGGGTCTTAAAAGCCTTTATTACTGCAGATCTAAATCTATCCAAAGAGCGGAGAACGTAAATAAAGGCTCATCCACAGATGTAACCAAAAATGTTTACTCTCAAGGCCAAAAATCAAATAATGAATCAAACAATTATGAGGAGTGTTTATCATGTCAGTAGCAGAAAAAATTAAGCCAGAAATAATCCAACCTAAAAAAATGGGTTTATTAGTAGAAAACCCAGTATACAAACCTTTTAGATATCCATGGTGTTATGATGCGTGGTTAACTCAGCAAAGAATTCACTGGTTACCAGAAGAAGTTCCCTTAGGTGACGACGTTAGAGATTGGCAAAAAAATTTATCGCCACAAGAAAAAAATTTATTAACTCATATCTTTAGATTTTTTACTCAAGCCGATGTGGAAGTTAACAACTGTTATTTAAGACATTACACTACAGTATTTAAGCCAACAGAAGTTTTAATGATGATGACTTCTTTTGCTTCAATGGAAACCGTTCACATTGCTGCTTACTCTCACTTATTAGATACTATTGGTATGCCTGAAACAGAATACTCAGCATTCATGAAATACAAAGAGATGAAAGATAAGTATGATTATATGCAAGGCTTTGATGTTAAATCAAAACACAACATTGCAATGACAATGGCTGTGTTTTCTGCCTTCACAGAAGGACTTCAGCTTTTCGCAAGCTTTGCAATTCTTTTAAACTTTCCAAGGTTTAATAAGATGAAGGGAATGGGCCAGATTGTAACTTGGTCTGTAAGAGATGAAACTCTCCATTGCAATTCAATGATAAGATTGTTCAAAGATTTTATTAAAGAAGAACCACAAATTTGGAACGATAAATTAAAAAAAGAAATTTATGATGCATGTAAAACTATTGTACATCATGAAGATGCCTTTATTGATTTAGCTTTTCAAATGGGTCCTTTAGAAGGATTAACAGCGAATGAAATTAAGCAGTACATTAGATTTATTGGAAATAGAAGACTTGAACAATTAGGTCTTGAACCAATTTATGATGTTAAGAAAAATCCTTTAACTTGGTTAGATAATATGTTGAACGGTGTTGAACATATGAATTTCTTTGAAGGACGAGCAACTGAATATTCTAAAGCTTCTACAAAAGGAAGTTGGGGAGAAGTATTCGCCTAATTAAATTATTTTAAGAATATTAAAAAGGCCAGTTTAACACTGGCCTTTTTTTACTAATGATTAGTTATCTATGTTTTTTCTTTAAATCTTTTTTTAGATCTTCGTGATCACCAACCACTGTGTGATATCTGCTTTTGGTTACATATTTTTCTAAAAAAGGAACAGCTAACAAAGGTAAGAAACCTCCAATAACAATTCCAAAAGCCGCACTCTGTAAATCAGGATCTGCCATTGCAGCAACAAAGTCAGCAATGATATGAGCTAAAACTATACCAACGATACCAGCAATTGCTCCGTTAGATATAATTTTAAGAAATCTATTGATGCTCCAGCCTGTATAGAAACCTATTAAAGGAATTAAAGTATGTATAAACCCAAAAGTTGCTCCTCTAAGTACACTATGTTCTTCTATTAATTCTTCCATGAAATGAAGGAAACCTGGAAGTTCATGTGAATGTCCTTCTGCAGCACGCACAAAAGTAAAGCTCACAAAATATACAAAAATTGTATAAAGACCTATTTTTTTCATTAATTACACTCCCTACATGTTGTTGTTATTTCTAAATTGAAATTATTAAAATTAAATTTTTTCTTGGATTTAACGTGTTTAATAACTTTTGAAAAAAGATTTGTATTTAGTTCTTCTGCTACACCGCAATCATCACAGACTGCAAGAACCGCATTATGTTCATGATGTTCTGAAGTATTGCAAAGATGAAAGGTTTTATTCTTATTTGTTTTATGGATCAAGCCTTGATCTGTTAAATCTTTTAAAGCTCTATAAATCGTCATTGGTTGAACAAATTTAAATTTCTGAGCTCGATTTAATATTTGATAAGCAGTTAATCCTTTTGGATTTTTTTTTAAAATGTTAAGAACTAAAGAGTTATTTTTCATTGTTATGTTATAACATAACAAAATATTTATGCAATATAAGCTAAAATAATAATCTCATTAGCATATCTTCCATAATTCACTTTTTAGTTGAACTACGGTTACATTATTAATTCATACATGTTACAAAAATTGAGGAAATTAGGAGGACATATGAAATATTTAAAGTATTTAGTATCTATAATAACAGCAATATCTATTAGTAGTGTTGTATCTGCTAATGAGATCAAGATGGGTAAAGCTGACTGGGACACAGGCTACTTTCAAGCTGAAATCTACAAACAAGCTTTAGAAAAGATGGGTTACAAAGTATCTGGCCCAACAGTAATGAAACCACAAGTATTCTACGTTGCAGCTACTGCTGGCGATGTTGACCTTTGGGTTAATGGTTGGTTTGGAACTCATGATGGTTACATCTCAGAGTCAAAAGGTAAAGTTAAACCAGTTGGTTACGTAATGAAAAAAGGCGGATTACAAGGCTACTTAATTGACAAAAAATCAGCTGATAAGTTTGGGATTAAAACAGTTTTGGATATAAAAAAACATGCCAAAAACTGGGACTCAAATGGTGATGGAAAAGCAGACATGGTCGCTTGCCCTCCAGGTTGGGGATGTGAAAAAGTAATTCAAAAACATTTTGATGAACTTGGTTTGGGTGAATTTATAAATCCGGTAAAAGCAGATTATTCAGCATCTATGGCTGATGTAATATCGAAATATAAAAATGGTAAGTCTGTATTATTTTATACATGGACACCTAACTGGACAGTTGGAACATTAAAACTTGGAGAAGACGTAGTTTGGATTGAAGTTCCATACAGTGGATCTAAAGCGGGAAAGGTTCCTAACGCAACAAAATCTAAAGTTAATTTAGGTTTCGGAGCAGATGACATTAGACCAGCTGCAAACGTTGACTTCTTAAAAGCAAATCCAAAAGTTGGAAAGATGTTAAAAAAAGCATCAATTCCTTTAGCTGATATCGCTGCTCAAAACCTTAAAATGAATAAAGGCGAAAAGAGTGAGAAGGCAATTAAGAAGCATGCTAATGAATGGATAAAAGCAAATCAAAGTACATTTGATAGCTGGATCAAGTAAAGGATTAGGTTAATTTTAAATGAGTTTAAAATTAGCCCCTTCTGATTACGAAATATACATTCCAATAGGTGAATGGATTGAAGGAAATATTAAAGAGTGGCTGTTCGAGCAAAGGCCACTTTTTAAAAAGATTTCAGCACCAATAGACACAGTTTTAAATAGTTTAGACTCTCTTTTAAATTTTATACCTTTTCCAATAATACTTTTTATATTTGTATTCTTTGCTTTTAGAACAAACGGTTTAAAGTTTGCAGTTTTTTCTTTTCTAAGTTTAATATTTATAGATCTAGTTGATCTCTGGTCAGAGAGCATGACGACATTAGCAATGATTTTTACTGCAGTATTATTTTGTATGTTAATCGGTATACCGCTGGGTATTCTTGCGTCTAGAAGTAATACTTTTGAAATCATTTTACGTCCTATACTTGATATCATGCAGACCATACCTAGTTTCGTTTATCTAATACCTGTAGTTATGCTTTTTGGAGTTGGGTTAACACCAGGTGTTGTTGCAACAATTATTTTCGCACTTCCGCCAATTATTCGTCTAACTAATTTAGGTATAAGGCAAGTTGGAAAAGGCTTTAAAGAAGCTGGTTCTAGTTTAGGGTTATCTAAGCTTTTAATACTTTTAAAAATTGAAATACCTTTGTCTTTAAAGACTATAATGGCTGGAGTGAACCAAACATTAATGCTTGCGTTATCGATGGTAGTAATAGCTGCTCTAATCGGTGCAGGAGGATTAGGTTTAACCGTTTATATCGCGCTAGGCAGATTAGATGTAGGTTCCGCAGTTGTAGGTGGAACTGGTATCGTAATTTTAGCAATTATATTAGATAGAATTACTCAGAAAATAATTAAAACTCGCTAATAAATCCCAGTAATTTTAAAACAAAAACAATTATAAAAAATAAAAAAGTCCAACCTATAAATTGAACAACAATTGTTAATTTCGGACCCTTATCAATACCTTTCCAATTCATAAAAGTGTATGTTGTAAATATTGATAGTATTAAAAGAAGAAGAAAATTAGTTAGAGACATTATCTTTGATTTAAAAGCATTACTTCTCTTACTTCAGCACCTCTATATTTTGATAAAGGTCTAATTAGTTTGTTAGAGGCATGTTGTTCCATTATGTGTGCAGACCAACCAGTTATTCGAGACATCACAAATATTGGTGTGTAGAAATCAATATCTATACCCATCATGTAATAAAGTGGACCACAAGGAAAATCTACGTTTGGATGAATTTTTTTTCTTTCAACCATAGTCTTGGATAGGATTTCATAAATTTTCGTATATTTTTCTTTTTTTAATATTCTAGCTGTTTTAAATAAATAATGTTTCATAGTTGGTACTCTAGAGTCACCAGTTCTATAAACTCTGTGGCCAAAACCCATAATAACTTTTTTCTTTTCAAGTGCATTATCAATCCATTTTTGAGCTTTTTCTGGTTTACCAATTTCTTTCATCATATGCATTACAGCTTCATTGGCTCCGCCATGCAATGGACCTTTTAAGCTTGCGATTGCACCTGTTATTGCTCCGTGAATATCTGATAAACTACTAGTAATTGTTCTTGCGGTGAAAGTTGAAACATTAAAGCTATGTTCTGCATAAAGTATTAAAGAAATATCAAAAGCTCTTACAATTTCTTTATCTGGGACCTCATTAAACATCATTTTAAAGAAATTCTCTGAGAATGATAAATTTTTACTGGGAGAAATAATACTTTTGCTTTTTCTAGATCTAAAATAAGCTGCTACCGCTGTTGGAGTTTTAGCAAATATTCTCATTGCTTTTCTCATATTTGCTTTAGGCGAGTTATCTTTTGTATCTTTGTCCTCTAGCGCCATTAAACTTACACACGTTCTAATTACATCCATTGGATGTGCATTTTTTGGCATCTTTTTAATATCATTAAGAATTTGTTTAGATAATTTTCGCTCTGATCTTTCTTGCTTAATAAATTTTTTAAGTTGTGACTTATTAGGTAATTCACCGTGTAAAACTAAATAAGCAACTTCTTCAAAGTCACATTTGTCACAAAGCTCTTGCACCGTGTAACCTCTGTATGTAAGTGCACTTAGCTCAGGAACTACATGAGATATTGTTGTTTCATCAACAACTATACCTAATAAACCTTTTTTTACTTCATCACTCATTATTCGTGCCCTTCTGTAGAAAAGTCTGTAATTTTCTTATCTGGCGTATTGTATTTCTCATATTCTACTAACTCGTACAACCTTTTTCTAGTCTGCATTTTGTCAATAATATTGTTTTGATGGCCATCGTTAAATATAGATTTTAATCCCATTTCTACATTTTGCATTGCTAGTCGTTGAGTACTCACAGGATAAATAACAAGATTGTAACCTAAATTTTCTAATTGTTTTTTGTTCAATAACTTAGATTTTCCAAATTCAGTCATGTTAGCCAACAAGTATCCTTTTGCAACTTTTCTAACTTTTTCAAATTCACTTTCATCTTTCATTGCCTCAGGAAAAATCATATCAGCTCCAGCATCCTCATAAGCTTTAATTCTATCTAATGTTTTATCTAGTCCTTCAACTGAATTTGCATCTGTTCTTGCTATAATTATAAAATTTTTATCTTTTCTGGCTTTAACAGACTCTTGAATTTTCTTTACCATTTCCTCTTTGGATACAAGTTCTTTGTTATCCAAATGACCACATCTTTTTTCAGCTATCTGATCTTCTAAATGACATCCGGTTAATCCTTTCTTTTCAAAAACCTCAATCGTTTTTCTACAGTTTCCAAAGCCAGTATCAATATCAACAATTGTTGGTAAATCAGTAACTCTTGATATTTGACTACTTCGATTACTTACTTGCTCTAATGTTGTTAAACCAATATCTGGTAAACCTAGATCGTTAGACATAACTCCACCTGAAACATAAACTCCATCAAAACCTATTTCAGCAATAAGTTTTGCACAAAGAGGATTATAAGCGCCCGGGAATCTTAATAACTTTTTTGATTTTAGACTTTCGATTAAACCTAAACGTTTTTCTGATACTGTTTTTTTAGTAAAATGCATTCGAAAAACTTATATTCGAGCAGGGTCTAAAAATCAAAGATTATTTAAGTAGTATAAATAAACCAGTTAAAACTAATAAAACTGCTAACAAATATTCAATAAATTTTTTTATTTTAACATCAGTTACAAATTTTCTTAAACCACTACCAAACAAAGCCCATAAGCTTATTGTTGGAAAACATATAACCGCAGCTGTGATTGTTACAAATAATACACCAATAAAAATATTTTCTTCTGTAGGAAAAAAACCAGAAGCAACTGTAACAGCAATAGACCAAGCTTTTGGATTTATAAATTGAAATAAAGAGGCTTCATAAAATCTTAGTGGTCTTCCTGTTTTTTTTTGTATCATGCTAAATGAACCGATCATCATCCATCCGAGATAAACTAAATAAATGAAACATAATATTTTCATATAAAATTGAACTTGAGGATAAAGTAAAAATAAATTTGCTAAACCAAAACAAGTTAAACCAATCTGTAAAATATGACCTAAAGGAATTCCAATTAAATGAGGTAGAGTTCTAACAAAACCAAATTTCATACCTGATGCCGTAAGCATTGCATTGTTGGGCCCGGGTGTAAAAAACATTGTAAAATAAAAAGCAGATAATGCAGAAAATAAAGCAAAAGTTATCATAAATATTTTTCTATTATTTTTTCAAAACCTACAAAGTTACTAATTAATTCATCATGTTTAATCTCTTTTTCAGACTTTTCTGTATATCCATCTTTAACTAGTACAAATGGTAAGTTTGCATTATGCGCTGAGTTAGCATCTACTTCGCTATCGCCTACCATAATAGTTTTTTTTAAATTACCACCAATAATTTCAACAACGTTTGTAAGATGCCTTGGATCAGGTTTATTGAACTCAAACGTATCAGCTCCAGCAATATATTCAAAATATTTGTACATTTTAATTTTTTTTAAAAGATCTACAGCTAAAACCTCCCTTTTATTAGTACAAACACCCATAGATATATTTTTAGATTTTGCCCATTCCAAAAATTCAAAAATACCTTTTATTGGTTTACTCTCATTGTTGATATTTTTTGCGTAGAAATTTATGAATTCATCTACCATTTTCTTTTTTGTTTTTTCGTCTGTAATTTCATTTTTAAATGACTTTTGCATCATTACCCATGCACCTCTACCAGCTAGAGATTTAATATCAGATAATTGTTTTTGATTATGACCAAATTTTTTCATTACGTGATTGTGCGCCCCTATTAAATCAGGAGCAGTATCAATCAACGTTCCATCTAAATCAAAAAGAATTGAGTAAATTTGAGTCATTTTAAAAGTATTAAAAAGAAATATTTTGTGACTTATTTCAGATACATTATTAATGTAAAGAATTTTTTAATGAAAAGAAATAACAAACTAAATAAAGCTAATACATATCGACTTTCTCAAGAAGTATTAAGAAATAAAGCTTTAACCAAAGGTGTAAACTTGATTGCACCAGAGACCGTCTTTTTATCTAAAGACACATTATTTGGTAAAAATGTTACCGTAGAACCTTACGTTGTTTTCGGACCTAAAGTTACAATTGGTGACAATTCATATATAAAATCTTTTAGTCATGTAGAAGGAACTAAAATTGAAAAAAATGTTGTCGTTGGTCCTTACGCAAGATTGAGAGAGGGAACTGTCTTAAAAGAAAATACCAAAATTGGAAACTTTGTAGAAACGAAAAAATCAAATATTAATAAAAATTCAAAAGTTAATCATTTATCTTATATTGGAGACTCGTCAATTGGAAAAAATTCGAATATAGGCGCAGGAACAATTACTTGTAATTATGATGGAGTTAAAAAATCTAAAACCAAAATATCAGATAATGTTTTTATCGGATCGAATTCTTCTCTTGTAGCACCTGTTAAAATAGATAAAGATTGTGTAATTGGCGCGGGATCTGTAATAACAAAAAATGTTAAGAAAAAAACCCTAGCTTTAACTAGACCTCCTCAACTTGAATTTAAGAATTATAAAAGAAAGAAAAAATAATGTGTGGTATAATTGGTATAGCAAGTAATAAACCTGTTTCTATAAATATAATCAATTCACTTAAAAAATTAGAGTATAGAGGGTATGACTCTGCTGGATTGGCTACTTTAGCCGATGATACTATTAATGAAAAAAAATGCTCCGGAAGAGTAGAGGAATTAGAAAAAATTCTATTTAAGACGCCCTCTAATGGAAACATTGGTATTGGACATGTAAGGTGGGCAACTCATGGAATTCCAAACGTAGTAAATGCGCACCCGCATTCGACAGAACAAGTATCTGTAGTTCATAACGGTATAATAGAAAATTCTGATGAAATAAAAAAAGAATTGGAGGCTAAAGGAATAAAATTTAAGTCACAAACAGACACGGAAGTGGTGACATTATTAATTACAGAAGCTTTAAAAGAAAATAAGCCTTTAGAGTCAGTGTTTCAAACATTAAAAAAATTGAAGGGTAGTTTTGCGCTTGGAATAATTTTCAAAAATTTTTCTAATATTATTATTGGAGCAAGAAGAGGCAGCCCCTTAGCTGTTGGATATGCAAAAGAAGAAAATTATATTGGTTCGGACTCATATGCTTTAAAATCAATGACAAATAAAATTTCTTATCTAGATGATGGAGAATTATGCATATTAACTAAAGATGCAGTTAGTTTTTATGACTCTAATCTAAAAAAAATAAATAAAAAAATTCTTACAATGTCAGAAAATGAAGACTCAACTGATAAAGGTGAATACAAACATTTTATGTTAAAAGAAATTGTCGAACAGCCTGAAACAGTTAAAAATTGTATAGATGAGTATGTTGATAGTCTTAAAAAAAATATCAATATTCTTAATTTTCCAATAGAGCCAAAAAATATAAAAAAAATTGTTTTGATTGGTTGCGGTACAGCTTATAACTCATGTCTAACAGCCAAATATTGGTTTGAGGAATTAACTTCAATTGATATTGAAATAGATATTGCTTCTGAATTTAGGTATAGAAAATTAAAATTTAACTCTAATAACCTTTATATTTTTGTTTCACAATCAGGAGAAACCGCTGACACTGCAGCTGCTTTAGATATTTGTAAAAAAAATAATGTAAAAACATGTTCTATAGTAAACGTAATTGAAAGTACGATTGCTAGAAATTCTGATTGGGTTTTACCTATTCATGCTGGTGTAGAAATTGGAGTAGCATCAACTAAAGCATTTCTAGGTCAGCTAACGGTTCTATATATTTTGTGTTTAAAATTAGCTTTCGAAAGAAAAGATATTGATGAAAATACATATGTCAAAAATATCAGCAATTTAAAAAAACTTCCTGAAGCAATTAAGAATTGTTTTAAAAGTGAGAATGATATTCAACTTATGGCAAAAGAATTTATTTCAGCAAAAGGATCAATGTTTTTAGGAAGAGGTTCCTCTTTTCCGATTGCCTTGGAAGGTGCATTAAAATTGAAAGAATTATCATACCTACATGCAGAAGGATATCCTGCTGGAGAAATGAAACATGGACCCTTAGCTTTAATAGAGGAAGGTCTGCCAGTTATTGTTATTGCTCCAAAGGATAAATATTTTGAAAAAACAATTTCTAATATGCAAGAAGTAATAGCAAGAGGTGGAAAAATCCTTTTTATTACAGATAACAAACAAGAGTCTTTAAATGAGAATATAAGATTTGGTTTAAGCGTTCCACATATTGACAACTTGTTATCACCAATATTATTAACCTTGCCACTGCAAATGCTAGCTTATCATGTTGCTTTATTAAAAAATTGTGATGTAGATAAACCTAGGAATTTAGCAAAATCAGTTACAGTAGAATAAGATGAAATCTAAATATAAAGCGATGGTTCTGTCGTGTATTGATCCTAGATTTCAACCAATTATTTACAATCATTTAAAAAAAAAAAAATTAGCTGGAAAATATAGTGCTTTTTCAATAGCTGGATCAGCTATAGGAGTTACTGCCAATAAATTTAAAAAATGGCATAAGGTTTTTTGGGAAAATTTTGATACTTCAATTAAAATACACAAAATAAAAAAACTAATTGTAATTAATCATCGAGATTGTGGTGTAGCAAAAATTATCAATGGAAAAAAAGAATTTTCAAAAATTAACGAAGCTAAAGTGCACAAAGTTTCTTTTCAAAAGATTAAAAAAATATTTAAGAAAAAATATCCAAATTTAAGCATTGAATTAAAAATTATTTCATTAAATAGCAAAGTAGAAACATTTAAGTAAATAAAAAGCCAATATACTGTTGAATATTTTTGATCAATACTCTATATATATCGGAGGTTGAATATGAAAAAATGGAACTTAAATAGTTGGTTAAATTACCCAGCTAAACACTTACCTGCTTATCAAGATAAAAAAGAGCTGGATATGGTTTTAGGTAAACTAAAAAAATATCCGCCTTTAGTATTTGCTGGTGAGACTAGATCGCTAAAAAAATCATTGGCCCAAGTAGTTGATGGTAAAGCCTTTTTATTGCAAGGCGGTGATTGTGCTGAGAGTTTTGCTGAGTTTCATCCTGACAATATAAGAGATACACTAAAGGCAATATTACAAATGTCTTTAGTTTTAACATACTCGGCTTCAATGCCAGTTGTAAAAGTTGGAAGAATTGCTGGTCAGTTTTCAAAACCAAGAAGTTCTCCAGTAGAAAAAAAGGGTGATCAAGAATTACCAAGTTATCTTGGAGATAATATTAATGGAATGGAATTTACTGAAAAAGCAAGAGTTCCTGATCCTAAACGATTATTCAGAGCTTATTCTCAAGCTGCATCTACATTAAATTTAATAAGAGCATTTTCACAAGGTGGTTTTGCTGATTTGAGACAAGTTCATTTATGGAATTTGGGTTTTGTTAATGACAAAACTAAAACAAAATATAAAGAAATAGAAGATAGAATTAGTGATGCCCTATCATTTATGGAGGCATGTGGAATTAATCCTGAAACTAACAGGAAACTTAGAACCGTAAATTTTTACACGTCACATGAAGCATTACATTTACCATTCGAAGAAGCAATGACAAGAGTTGACTCAACAACTGGTGAATATCATGATACTTCAGCACACTTCGTGTGGATTGGCGATAGAACTCGTCAACTGGATGGAGCCCATGTAGAATTTTGTAGAGGTATAGAGAATCCGATAGGAATAAAATGTGGACCAACTTTAAAACCAGAAGAGTTAATAAAACTTTGCAATATAATAAATCCTAAAAATGAACCAGGTAAAATTACATTGATTTCTAGATTTGGTGCTAACAAGGTTGAAGACTACTTACCGAAATTAATTAAGGGAATTAAAAAAGAGGGATTAAAAGTAATTTGGTCTTGTGATCCTATGCACGGTAATACAATCAAGGCAGCAACTGGATTAAAAACTAGACCTTTTGATAACGTTCTTCAAGAAGTAAAAAATGTATTTGCAGTCCACCAAGCAGAAGGTAGTTATGCCGGTGGTTTACATGTAGAAATGACTGGTCAAGATGTAACAGAGTGCACTGGTGGTGCACAAAAAATATCTGATGAGGATTTAACAAATAGATATAGAACACATTGTGACCCGAGACTAAATGCATCACAGGCATTGGAGCTAGCTTTCTTAATTTCTGAGGAAATAAAGAAAAATTCAAAATATTCAAAAAATATTATTAAAGAAGCGTCTTAATGATTAGTATATAATCATTGAAACAGAATCTTGAAAAGGATTAAAGGAGATTTATTATGAACGTGGATAAAAGAGCAAAAATTATAGTTGATTGGATAAATAATTACTGTGATAACACATCATTTAAACCAAAATCACTAGTAGTTGGAATATCAGGTGGCATAGATTCTTCTGTTGTAAGTACTCTTTGTGCTTTAACAAATAGAAAAACTATTGTTCTTAGTATGCCGATAAAACAAATTAAATCACAACATGATTTAAGTATTGAACATGGTAAGTGGATCACAAATAAATACAAGAATGTTGAGCATAAAATTTTGGAATTAGAGAATTTATTTTTAAATTTTGAGAAGACATTAAATGAATTTAATAACGAACATGGGTTTGCTAATTCAAGGGCAAGACTGAGAATGGCAACACTTTATCAGGTAGCAGCAGCTAATTCTGGGATTGTGGTTGGAACTGGAAATAAGGTAGAGGATTTTGGAGTTGGTTTTTATACAAAGTATGGTGATGGTGGAGTCGATATCTCTCCAATAGCCGATTGTAATAAATCAGAAGTCTGGGAACTTGGAAAACATCTCGGCGTGAATGAAAAAATTATTAAAGCTGAACCGACAGATGGACTTTGGAATGATGGTAGAAATGATACAGACCAGCTAGGTATGAGTTACGCTGATTTAGAAAAAGCTATGGTTAATAAAAATGATCAAAACTATCAAAAGTACTTAGAAATCAGAAAGAAAAATTTACACAAAATGGAACCAATTCCAGTTTGTAAATTTAATGAATCATAATTTAAAATTAACTAATTCTTTAACGCGTAAAAAAGAATTATTTAAACCCATAAACCCGAAGTCTGTAACTATGTATGCATGTGGGCCAACTGTTTATGATAATCCTCACGTAGGGAATGCAAGAACATTAGTCGTCTTTGATACTTTATTTAGAGTATTAAATAAGATCTATGAAAAAGTAAGTTATGTAAGAAATATTACCGACGTAGATGATAAAATTATTGAGTCATCTAAAAAAAATAAAAAAAATATAAATGAATTAACTGAAGAGGTCACAAAAATTTTTCATCAAAATTGCAAATCATTAAATTGTTTAAAACCAACCGTAGAACCAAGAGCAACTAGTCATATTAGTGAAATGGTTGAGATGACTAAGTCTTTGATAGTAAAAAATTTTGCATATGAATCTAATGGTCATGTATATTTCTCGGTATCTACTTTTAAAAATTATGGAAAATTATCTAATAAAAATTTAGAAGATTTAAAAGCAGGTTCTAGAATTGAAGTCTCTAAATTAAAAAAAAATCCGATGGATTTTGTTCTTTGGAAACCATCAGCTGAAAAAGATCCAGGATGGGAATCGCCTTGGGGCAGGGGAAGACCTGGCTGGCATTTAGAATGTTCTGTAATGAGTGAAAAATATCTCGGCAAACAGTTTGATATACATGGTGGCGGTTTAGATTTAATCTTTCCGCATCATGAAAATGAAATAGCTCAATCTTGTTCAAATAATTCTTCTGATAAACTCTCTAATTATTGGGTGCACAATGGATTTGTAACTATTAACAAAGAAAAAATGTCGAAGTCTTTAGGCAATATAATTTCAATAACAGAAGCAGTTAATAAGTATTCTGGTCAAGTAGTTAGACTAGCTTTACTTAGTGCTCATTACAGTCAACCACTTGATTGGAATGATAAACTTTTAGAAAACCAAAGATCTATAATTGATAAATGGTATCAGCTTTATGACGAAACCAACGAGGAGGTGTCATTAGAAATTATTGATACATTATTAGATGATTTAAATACACCAGGTTTTATTGCAAAAATTCATGAACTTTATACAAAAGTAAATAAAGGAGATAAAAAAAGTAAAAAACTTTTTAATAGTGCTTGCAAATTAATTGGATTATTTGATTTAAATAAAAATGAATGGGAAAATTTAAAAAAAACTAATAATGATATTTCTGAAGATTTTATCTTAAAAAAAATTGAAGAGAGATTAGTTGCTAAACAAGAAAGTAATTATAAATTAGCAGATCAAATCAGAGATGAATTATTTAAAAAAGGTGTAATTATTGAGGATCAAAAAGGTAAGACAACTTGGAAATTTAAATGAGTAAAGAAAAAATATTTATTTTTGACACCACTTTAAGAGATGGTGCGCAAACTGAAGGAGTAGACTTTTCAGTAGAAGATAAAAATAAAATTGCAAAAGTATTGTCTGAAATAGGAATTGATTATATAGAAGGCGGTTGGCCCGGTGCTAATCCTGTTGATACAGAATTTTTTTCAAAACCTTTAAATCTTAATAAAAGTATTTTTACTGCTTTTGGAATGACAAAGAAAACTGGTAGAAGTGCGGAAAATGACCCCTCAATATCTTCTTTAATAAACGCCTCATGCTCTGCTATTTGTGTAGTAGGGAAGGCATGGGATTTTCATGTAAAAACAGCTTTGGAAATTAAAAATGAAGACAATCTAGAAAATATAAAAGATACAGCTAAACATATTGTAAAAAGCGGAAAAGAATTCTTATTTGACGCAGAACATTTTTTTGATGGGTTTAAATCAAATCCAGATTATGCACTTGACTGTTTGAAGAACGCTTATGATCAAGGCGCTAGATGGTTAGTTCTTTGCGATACAAATGGTGGTACTTTACCGCATGAAATAACTGAAATTGTTTCTAAAGTTACAAAAACTATCCCTGGAAAAAACTTAGGAATCCATGCTCACAATGATACTGAAAACGCTGTTGCCAACTCACTAGCTGCTATTCAAGCTGGTGTAAGACAAGTGCAGGGAACTATTAATGGATTAGGTGAAAGATGTGGTAATGCTAATTTGATGTCAATTATTCCAACGCTATCACTAAAAAAATCTTTTTCTGATAAATTTGATATAAATATAAAAAAAGAAAAATTGAATTCATTAACTGATTGCTCGAGATTATTAGATGAACTTTTAAACAGAAAACCAAATAAAAGTTTGCCTTACGTCGGTGCGTCAGCATTTTCACATAAAGGCGGGTTACACGTATCTGCAGTAAAAAAGGATCCTAAAACATATGAGCATGTAGATCCTAAAACTGTAGGTAATCACAGAAATATTATTATCTCAAATCAAGCAGGGCGTTCAAATATTTTATCAAGGTTAGAAGCTTATGGAGTTAAAATTGACTCCAAAGATATAAAAGTACAAAAAATACTCGATGAAGTGAAAGAAAGAGAATTTAGCGGTTACTCATATGACGGAGCTGACGCATCTTTTGAATTATTAGCCAACCGATTATTAGGAAAAGTTCCAGAATATCTTAAGGTTGAAAGTTACGATGTAAGTGTTTCAAAATTAGATAAAATTACCACTAAAGCAAATGTAGTCTTTCTTATTGATGGAAAAAAAATAAAATGTGCTGGTGAAGGAAACGGTCCGGTAAATGCATTAGATAATGCGATTAGATCAAATTTTAAAAAAGTTGAAAAATATTATAATTTTTTTTCAGATCTTAAATTGCTAGACTATAAAGTAAGAATACTTAACACAGGCACAGAAGCTACTACACGAGTTTTGATTGAAAGCACAGATAAGACAGGCAAAAGTTGGTTCACAGTCGGTGTTTCTCCAAATATTATTGAAGCTTCCTTTAAAGCTTTAATTGATAGCTTGGATTACAAACTTTATAAAGAAAAAGCTCCCGCAAACTTAAATGAAAAATAAGTTTGGATTTATTCTTGTTAAACCACAACTAGGAGAAAATATTGGTGCTTGTGCTAGATCAATGAAAAATTTTGGTTTTTCAAAACTTTATATTGTTGATCCAAAAATAAGTTTTCCAAATCATAAGGCTAAAGCAACTTCAGTAGGTGCATATGACATTATAAATAAGGCAAAAGTTTTTGATAAAATTGAAAATGCATTAAACCCATTTAATCTAGTAATATCCTTAAGCGCAAGACGCAGAGACATTAACAAGAAACATATTTCACTGAATGATTTTCATAGTATTATTAAAAGAAAAAATCTCAATGTTGGTTTGATGTTTGGTCCAGAAGCATCAGGGTTATCCAATAAAGATTTATCATTTTCAAATTATATTTTACAGATTCCAACATCACCTAAATTTAAATCATTAAATCTGTCTCACTCTTTAACACTTATCTGTTATGAAATTTTTAAGACATTAAATAAGAGCAATACTAACAAAAAAAGTTGCAATTTAAAAACATCATCCAAATCAAAAATTTCATCTTTAGTCAGTCATCTAAAAAATCTTTTAGAAAAAAAAGATTTTTTCCTTCCAGAAGAAAAAAAGCATTCGATGATAATAAATATAAATAATCTTATTTATAGATTAGAACCAAACGATAAAGAATTAAGGATTTTAGCTAGTATTATAAGCACATTAAGCAAAAAATAACGTTAAAGCTCAATTGACAAATCATCAACAAAGCTTATAAAAACACTTACAAAATATGACAAAAAGACTTAAATCTAAACACAAGGTTGACCGAAGGCTTAAAGCTAATATTTGGGGCAGACCCAAGAGCCCATTTAATTCTAGGGCTTATCCTCCAGGTCAACATGGGCAAAACAAAAAAGGTAAACCAACTGATTACGGAATTCAATTACAAGCCAAACAAAAATTAAAGGCATATTACGGCAATATAAACGAAAGACAATTTAGAAATATTTATAGAAAAGCTCTTTCCAAAAGAGGGGACACTACAGAGAACTTAATCGCTCTTCTTGAAAGTAGACTTGATACAGTAATTTACAGAGCTAAATTTGCACCAACAGTTTTTTCAGCAAGGCAAATCATAAATCATGGTCATATTAAAGTTAATAAAAAAAGAGTTAATATATCCAGCTATGTAGTAAAGAGCTCAGATCTAATTGAAGTTAGAGAAAAATCGAAGAAGCTAACAGTAATAGATGGGTCATTACAAAGTAAAGAGAGAGATGTTCCAGAGTATATTCAATTAGACAACAAAAATAAAACTGCAAAACTTGTAAGAGTACCAAAATTTTCAGAAGTTCCATTTCCTGTAATAATGGAACCTAATTTAGTAATTGAATATTATTCTAGATAATCAAATTATTTTTTTTTCTTCAAAGAGTTTTTTTAACTCACCTTTTTCAAATAATTCTTTGACGATGTCACAGCCACCTAGAAATTCTCTCTTAACATAAAGCTGTGGTATAGTTGGCCAGTCACTGAAATCTTTTATCCCTTGCCTCAAATTTTCATCTTCAAGTACGTTAATACCTTTAAAATTTACATTTAAGTGCTTAAGTACGTTTGAGACTGCCATTGAAAATCCACATTGAGGTTCTTCGGGTGTCCCTTTCATAAATAAACAAACATCATTATCATTAATTAAATTCTCTATTTTTTTTTTTATTTCCATTATTTTCCTTCGGTAGTTATTGTTAATGCATGTAATTCATTGCCCATTTTACCTTTTAATGATTTATAAACAAGTTTATGCTGTTCAATCTTACTTAAATTATTAAATTGAGATGAGATTATTTTAGCTGAGTAGTGATTGTTATCTCCCATTAAATCTTTAATTTCAACCGTAGCGTCCGGTATTGAGTCTTTTATAAGTTTTTTTATTTCCTCTAAAGGTAAAGGCATTAATAATTATTATACCATTCATTATTAACTTTAAATAAATCTTTAGTGCTAATTTTTAACTCACCCTCAATTTCAAAATATTTATTTTGTGTAAAACCTATATTTTCATAGTATATATTGTTATTTTTTAAAATTTTTTCAGCTTTTGATAAATTTGAAGCCTCAATTTCAACTATATACCTTGCTTGATCTTCTCCAAAAAAATATTTGAACAAATTATTTAATTTTTTAGGTTTTTGTATTTTTGCTCCGTAATCTGAATTTAACGTCATTTCCGCAAGAGCTAAAATCAATCCTCCACTAGATACATCATGCGATGATAAAATTAAATTTTTTTTAATTAATTCAAGTAAACATTCACCATTATTTTTTTCATTTAAAAGATTGATCTCAGGTGGCATTCCATCTGATATTGAATAATTTTCTTTTAAAAAACAACTTTGCTCAAGATGACCAAATGTTTTACCTATTAGAAGTAAAACACTATTATCTTTTTTGAAATTATGATTAAGTGGTTGTAAAAGTTTATTAATCAAACCAACTCCACCAATCACAGGTGTTGGATTAATATTTTTTTTGTTTGTTCCATTATAAAAAGAAACATTACCTGAAACGATTGGATAATTTAAAAATTTACATGCTTCATTTATACCTTCTAAACATTCGGCGAATTCTCCCATTACTTCTTCATTCTCTGGATTACCAAAGTTTAAACAGTTAGTTATTGCCAAAGGACTAGCTCCAACAGTTATTAAATTTCTCCAGTTTTCACAAACTATTTGTTTTCCTCCTGTAACAGGATGGGATTTGCAGTAATTTGCTGATGAGTCTACAGAAACTGCAATAGCTTTATCCTTATTATGAATTCTAATGATTGCAGCATCTGATCCAGATTTTTGAACTGTGTCACACATTACACTTTGATCATATTGACTCGTAATCCAACTTTTATTTGAATGATTTGGGCTTGATAGAATTTTTAATAAAGCTTCTTCAATTTTAATTTTTTTAAGATCTTTTAAATTAATTTCACTCTTTTTTGTCTTTTTTTTAATCCATTTTCGATCATATAGAGGTGCCTTAGAAGCCAGTGCTTCAATTGGGATCTCTCCCTCAATTTTTTTATTAAATTTTAAAGTTAGATTATTAGTATTAGTGGTTTTCCCAATTACAACAAAATCAAGATCCCATTTATCAAAAATTTTTCTTGCTGAAGACTCTTTACCATCTTCAAGAATAATTAGCATTCTCTCTTGGCTTTCGGACAACATCATTTCATACGGTGTCATATTTTCTTCACGACAAGGAATCTTTTCCAAATCTATTTCTATGCCTAAATCTCCTTTAGATGCCATTTCAACACTTGAAGATGTTAATCCTGCAGCGCCCATGTCTTGAATCGAAATAATTGAGTTATCCTTCATTAGTTCTAAACAGGCTTCCATTAAAAGTTTTTCTGTAAAAGGATCTCCAACTTGTACAGTAGGTTTTTTTTCATCAGAATTGTCATCAAATTCTGCTGAGGCCATTGAAGCGCCATGGATTCCATCTCGACCAGTTTTAGATCCTACGTATACTACAGACTTATTTAAACCTTTTGCTCTAGAGTAAAAAATTTTATCTTTTTTTGCATGACCAACAGCCATTGCATTAACTAGAATATTTTCATTATAAGTTTCGTTAAATTTAGTTTCACCGGCAACTGTTGGTATGCCTATACAATTTCCGTAACCACCAATACCTGAGACTACACCATTAAGTAAGCTTTTAGTTTTCGAGTGTTCAGGCACACCAAAATGAATTGAATTAAGTAAAGCTATAGGTCTGGCGCCCATAGTGAAAACATCTCTTAAGATTCCACCAACACCAGTCGCAGCTCCTTGATAAGGTTCAATGTAAGATGGATGATTATGGCTTTCAATTTTAAAAATGATTGCATCATCGTCACCAATATCAATTACCCCTGCGTTTTCACCTGGGCCTTGAATAACTTGTTTTCCTTTAGTGTATAATTTTTTTAAATGTATACGAGAAGATTTATAGGAACAATGTTCATTCCACATTGCTGAAAAAATTCCAAGCTCTAATAAATTAGGCTCTCTCTTAAGTAATTCTTTTATTTTTTCAAATTCATCAAGTTTTAACCCATGTTTTTCTACTATCTGATTTGAAATTTTCATTCTAATTTAGCAAACTTGAGAATAAATTTTCTCCATCTGTATTTGAAATTATTTCATCTACCATTCGTTCTGGATGTGGCATCATTCCTAAAATATTTTTTTTATTATTAAAAATACCAGCAATATTTTCTAAAGAGCCATTTGGATTAGAATTTTCACTTACATCACCTTTATTATCACAATACTTAAATGCAATTAGATTGTTTTTTTTTAATTCTTCTAAATGTAGAGAGTCTGTAAAATAGTTTCCTTCATTATGAGCAATATTAATCTTAAGGATTTGATCTTTCTTATATCTATTTGTAAATTTCGTTTTTTTGTTCATCACCTTAATATGAATATCTTTATTAATAAATTTCAGATTTTTATTTCTTAACAAGGTTCCTTTTAATAGACCTGTTTCAGTTAAAATTTGAAATCCATTACAAATGCCTAATATCAAGCATCCTGAGTGCGCTGCTTTAACAACTTCCTCTATAATTAATGATTTTCCTGCAATAGCGCCAGATCTTAAATAATCTCCGTAAGAAAAACCTCCCGGCACGACAATTAAATCAGATTTTGGCAATTTAGTTTCTTTATGCCAAACCATTTGGTTTTTAAATTGCATTTTTTCTAAAGCGACACCTATATCCCTATCACAATTTGAACCTGGAAAAACTATTACAGATGATTTCATTAGATTTTATTTATTTTATAGTCTTCAATAATAAGATTAACCAGAAGCTTTCTGCACATCTCATCAACTTTTTTTTCTGCTACTGCATGATCACTTTCATCTACTTCAATTTCAAAATGCTTTCCTTGCCTAATGTTTCTTAGATTATTCATCCCCATATTAATTAAAGTATTTTGAACAACTTTTCCTTGCGGATCTAAAACATCTTTTTTTAGAGTTACTGTAACGGAGAATTTCAATTTATTTCTTTTTAAATTTGATTGGAATTGTCTTGCCAAAATTTACTTCGCTAATATTTGTTTCCTCAGGCATAATACCTAATCTTCTTGCTACCTCTTGATATCCCTGAATAATATTTCCTAAATCTTTTCTAAATCTATCTTTGTCTAATTTTTTTTCTGTTTTAGAGTCCCACAGGCGGCATGTGTCTGGACTGATCTCATCGGCTAAAACAATTTCTTTTTTCTCACTATCTTTATTCCAAGTTTTTCCATATTCGATTTTGAAGTCCACGAGCTTAATCCCAATACCTCTAAATATACCAAGTAATAGATCATTTATTCTTAAAGTCATTTTGTCAATTAACCGAATGTCATTTTCTGTTGCCCATCCAAATGAAAAAATGTGTTCTTTTGAAATTATGGGATCATTTAGTTCATCTTTTTTAAAACAATATTCTAATAATGGTTTTTCCAATACAGTTCCCTCTGGTATTCCAAGCCTTTTTGTTAAAGATCCTGTTGCTATATTTCTTACAATAAATTCAATTGGAAAAATTTCAGCTTTTTTTATCAGCTGTTCTCTCATATTTAATCTTTTGATAAAGTGAGTTTTAATTCCGCACTGTGATAAATTTGTTAAAATGTACTCCGATATTCTATTATTAAGTACACCTTTTCCATCTACACTTGCTTTTTTCAAATTATTAAAAGCTGTAGCGTCATCTTTAAAATGCTGTATAACTAAATCTTTATCTTTTGTTTCATAAAGAATTTTAGCTTTACCCTCATATAGTTTTTTACCTTTATTCATTTGATTAATTTTTTAGACTTCTCTTAAAAATTATATTAATTTTTTTGGTATGGTAACTAAAATCAAATAACTTTTTTATTTTATTAACAGGTATTTTGTTTATAATTTTTTTATCAGACACAATTTTATTGTAAAAAGAGGAATTTTCCTTCCATGCTTGTAAAGCATTTTTTTGAACTATTTTATACGACTCCTCTCGAGTGAATCCGACATTGGTTAATTCTAAAAGCACTCTTTGAGAAAAAAATATACCGTTTGTTATATCTAAATTTTCTTTCATTTTTTTTGGATAAACATTTAAATTTTTAACTACATTACTTAATCTGTGTAATGCAAAGTCTAAACCTATTGTTGCATCTGGTCCAATATTTCTTTCAACAGCGGAATGTGAAATGTCTCTCTCATGCCACAATACAATATTTTCCAATGCAGGATTAACGTACGATCTCACCAATCGAGCTAATCCTGTTAAATTTTCACTTAATATTGGATTTTTCTTGTGCGGCATCGCCGAAGAGCCTTTTTGTTTTTTTCCAAAAAATTCCTCAACTTCTAAAACTTCTGTTCTTTGAAGATGTCTAATTTCGGTTGCAAATCTCTCTATTGAACTTGCAATAATTGCTAACGTTGAAAAAAATTGAGCATGGCGATCTCTTGGAATTATTTGAGTTGAAATAGGTTCAATATTTAATTTTAATTTTTTTGCAACATAACTTTCTATTTTGGGATCAATATTAGCAAATGTTCCAACTGCTCCAGAAATTGCACAAGTTGATATTTCTTTTATTGAACTTTCTAAACGTTTTCTATTTCTAACAAATTCTTGATAATACGTAAGCATCTTTAAGCCAAATGTAATTGGTTCAGCATGAATTCCATGACTTCTACCAATACATAATGTGAATTTGTGTTTAATAGCTTGTTTTTTTATTGATCGAAGCAATTCATCAATATCTTTTAATAAAATTTCACCAGATTGTTTTAATTGAAGGTTAAAGCAAGTATCTAAAACATCTGAAGATGTCATACCTTTATGTAAATACCTTGCTTCTTTGCCAGCTTTTTCGCTAATGGATGTCAGAAAAGCAATTATATCGTGTTTAACTTTATTTTCAATTTGTGTAATTCTTTTTGGATTAATTTTTGCTCTTGATCTAACTTTTTTTGTTACTCCTTTTGGTATAATTTTTAACTTTTCCATTGCCTCAGCTGCAGCTAACTCAATATCCAGCCAAATAGTATATCTATTATAATCATCCCAAATATTTTTAATTTCTTTTCTTGTATATCTCTCAATCATATTAATTAATTATATTTTTCTGATTTTGTAAAAATTTCACAACCATCTCTAGTTACTCCTATTGTATGTTCAAATTGTGCTGATAAAGATTTATCTTTAGTAACAGCTGTCCATCCATCATTTAATGTTTTAGTTTCGTAGTTACCTAAATTAATCATTGGTTCGATAGTAAAAATCATTCCTTTTTTCAACTTTTCTCCAGTACCTTTTTCTCCGTAATGTAATACATTAGGTTCTTTATGAAACGTTTGACCAATTCCATGTCCACAAAAATCCTTAACCACTGAAAATCCTTGAGACTCAACATGTGTTTGTATTGATGATCCAATATCTCCTAAATGAATTCCTTCTTTGACTATGTCGATAGCTTTCATCATAGAGTCATAAGTTGCTTTAATTAATTTTTCAGCTTTAATTGAAATTTCACCTATTTTATACATTCTACTTGTATCTCCATGCCAACCATCTTTAAATGCTGTAACGTCAACATTTACAATATCTCCTTCCTTTAAAATCTTATCAGAAGGTATTCCATGACAAACAACATGATTAGTTGAAGTACAACAAGTCTTTGGAAATCCTCTATAAAATAATGGTGCAGAATATGCTTTGTTATCATTTATAAATTCGTAACAAATTTTATCTATTTCAGATGTAGTAATACCTGGTTTAATTATCTTGCTTACCTCATCTAAAGCACCTGCAGCGATTGAACCAGCTATTTTTGTTTTTTCAAAAGCTTCTTTATAATCTTTGTTCATTATATTTTTAATTTAATTTTATTATTGAGTTTTATTCCTTTTACGGAAAATTTACAATCATAGCAGAGGATATTTAATTTGTTTTTAACAGCTTTACCCAATGCATCTGCATAATCAGGATCAATATCATTAGCAATTGAAAATGAATTACAATCATTTCTTTGAATTAAAAAAAGAATATAGACTCTATAATTTTTTTTACTGGCTTTAATAAGTTCATTTATATGTTTTAGCCCCCTGGATGTTATCGTATCAGGAAATTCAGCATGTCCTTTTTTCCTAGATAAAGTGACATTTTTTACTTCTATGAATGCTTTCATTTTTTTATTGGTAACAAAAAAATCAAATCTTGTATTTGATCCAAACTTCGTTTCTGGTTTAATTTCATTAACATCATTAAGTCCATCAATTAAATTATCTCGTAACGCTTGATAGACAATTTTATTAGCCGAGAGTGTATTGACTCCAACTTTTGATTTTTTATCTTCTATTATCTCTAAAGTGTATTTTAATTTACGATTAGGGTTATCAGATTTACTAACCCATACTTTATTTCCTGTTTTTAAAAGACCTTGCATTGAACCAGTATTAGGACAATGCGCCGTAATAATCTTATTATCAATTTTGGCGTCTACAAAAAATCGCTTATATCTTTTTATGAATAGTCCTGATATTAATTTATTTTTAAATTTCATATATATTTATAACTTCTATGAAGAAAAAAATAAAAAAAATAAACGCTGCAATTTTAGTTATTGGTAATGAAATACTGTCTGGAAGGACTCAAGATAAAAATGTAGTTTTTATCTCAAATTGGCTAAATATTAAATGTGGAATTTCAGTAAAAGAGGTCAGAATTATTCCAGATGTAGAAAAGATAATAGTTGAAAATATTCTATTACTGTCAAAAAAATTTAATTATGTTTTTACAACAGGCGGTATAGGGCCTACACACGATGATATAACAGCACAATCAATTTCGAAGGCTTTTAAAGTTAAATATGAATATCATAAAGAAGCATATAGAATTCTAGAAAAATATTATGGACAAAAAAAATTTAATGAAGGTAGAAAAAAAATGGCAAAAATGCCAAGAGGGGCAAAATTAATCTACAACCCTTCTAGTGCTGCACCGGGGTTTATAATTAAAAATGTATTATCTTTACCTGGTGTGCCATCAATCTTAAATTCAATGATTGAAAATTGTAAAAGATATTTGGTTAAAGGATTAAAGGTACACAGCATTACAATAAATCTTTACACTGTGGAAAGCAATATTTCAAAGGAGTTAGGTTTACTACAAGAAAGGTATAAGAAATTTATTGAAATAGGCAGCTACCCTTTTTTTAGACTTGGTAAAATAGGTGTAGCAATTGTTATGAGATCTAATTCAATTTTAAAATTAAAAAAACTGAAAAAAGAATTAATTAAATTAATTAAACTTAAAAAGATTAAAATATTAAAAATTTAGATCAAATTATAAACTTCATCTACAGAAATTGACTCTATATCCGAAGTATTGTGCAATTTTTTGCTGTCTAATATTTTAGTAAAATTATTTTTTGGAGCAAATTTTTCTGCATTAGTAGGACCAAACAAAACTATCATTGGAATACCAGAGAGACCCATCATATGCATTACACCGTTATCTATAGAAACAGCTTGATCTAATCGTGATGATAAGGCTGTTACTAATGCAGGACAGGATAATTCAGAATTTATCTCAGGAAATAATGACCCAGGAACTTGATT
>JAOHFJ010000049.1 GCA_028097945.1 Candidatus Pelagibacter sp. | reverse complement strand
TCAACACTTCTGTTTCTTTAAGTCCTTTTTGATTTTGTAAGTTATTAATCAAAAATCTTGTGAATGTAGTCTTCCCTACACCTATTTCACCAATTAAGAAAATACAATCTCCATTTTCTAACTTTTTTAAAATTGATTTAGATATTTGATTTAAATGGTCTAAAGATTTAACAATCATTAGCTACTGTTAGTAGCGATAAGTATCTGGTTTAAATGGTCCTGATGGTTTAACGCTAATATAATCGGCTTGCTCTTTTGACATTTTTGTTAATTTAGCACCTACTTTATCTAAATGAAGCATTGCAACTTTTTCATCAAGATGTTTGGGAAGTACATAAACTTTTTTCTCATATTTATTTGAATTATTCCATAGTTCAATTTGAGCAATAACTTGATTTGTGAATGAAGCACTCATCACAAAACTAGGATGCCCTGTAGCGCATCCTAAATTTACTAATCTTCCTTCAGCTAAAAGTATAATCCTTTTTTTACTAGGCAGTTCAATTTCATGAACTTGAGGTTTTATCTCGTCCCACTTATAATTTTTCAATGCTTCAACTTGAATTTCGTTGTCAAAGTGACCAATGTTACAAAGTATTGCTCTGTCTTTCATATTTCTCATATGATCTGCTGTGACTATATCTTTATTTCCTGTAGCTGTTACAACTATATCAGCGTCTTTAATAGCTTCATCCATAACAACAACTTCGTAGCCTTCCATAGCAGCTTGTAACGCACATATAGGGTCTGTCTCAGTAACCATAACTCTTGCACCTGCTTGACGTAATGAAGCTGCACTTCCTTTACCAACATCCCCAAATCCAGCTACGATGGCTACTTTACCTGACATCATAACATCAGTAGCTCTTTTTATACCGTCTACTAGACTTTCTCTACAACCATATAGGTTGTCAAATTTAGATTTAGTTACCGAGTCGTTTACATTTATTGCAGGAATCAATAATTCTTTATTAAGCTCCATTTTTTTAAGTGCTAATACTCCCGTTGTAGTTTCCTCTGAAACTCCCTTAATATCTTTTAATAAATTTTTATATTCTTTGTGCATTAAGGCAGTAAGATCACCACCGTCATCTAAAATCATATTTGGTTTCCAATCTTTCTTTCCTTCAATAGTTTGTTTAACACACCACCAGTACTCTTCTTCGGTCTCACCTTTCCAAGCAAATACAGGAATACCTGCTTTGGCTATTGCTGCAGCAGCATGATCTTGTGTAGAAAATATATTACAAGACGACCATCTTACTTCTGCTCCTAATTCAACTAAAGTTTCGATTAAAACTGCGGTTTGTATTGTCATATGAAGACAGCCAAGGATATTTGCACCCTTTAATGGTTTTTTACCAATATATTCTTTTCTCAAAGCCATGAGACCCGGCATTTCTGTTTCAGCTAGAGAAATTTCTTTTCTGCCAAAATCTGCCTGGTTAATGTCTTTTACTTTATAATCCTGAGCCATATTGAAGAAGTTATTATCAACATAAATTAACCTTAGCAAGAAATAATGTTAGGACAATTTAGGAAGTAAAACCTCGACCTGCGCTCCTTTTGTATTTAGCCTGTTTGAAGCTGCTATTGTACCTTTATGTAATTGAATAATATTTTTTACAATATTCAAGCCTAGGCCGGAATGTTTCCCAAAACTTGCCGGTCTGTTGCTGTAAAAACGTTTGAAGATTTTCTGAGGCGATGTTTCAGCAAATCCGGGTCCTTCATCTTTTACTGAAAGCAATAAGTTGATTGAAGTTTCTTCAATACTAATTTCAATTTTTTGACCATTTTGACTAAAGGAAATAGAGTTATCTAACAGGTTCGCGATAACCTGTTCTATTCTATTACTAATACCAAATATAAAATATCCATTTTTACTTTTAATTTTATTTGTAACTCTTATCTCAATTTTTTTATTTTGGTTAATTAGATCTTGGTTAAAATCTTCTACTACACTATTAATAATTTCAATTAAGTTTATTTTACTCATTTTCTCACGAGATAAAGACGCTTCG
>JAOHFJ010000048.1 GCA_028097945.1 Candidatus Pelagibacter sp. | reverse complement strand
GTTATGTTCCAGGCGGAAGATACGCACATATAGCATCTGCAGTTATGAGTGTAACAACTGCTAAAGTAGCAGGAGTTAAAAATGTAATTGCATGCAGTCCACCAAAAGCTGGAGTGGGTGCTCACCCAACAATCGTTTATACAGCTGATTTATGTGGTGCTGATGTCATTATGAATTTAGGCGGAGTACCAGCAATAGCAGCAATGACAAATGGTTTATTCAAAAATGCTCCAGCAGATATAATTGTCGGTCCTGGAAATCAATTTGTTGCAGAAGCAAAAAGAATTTTATTTGGAAAAATCGGAATTGATTTATTTGCTGGTCCAACAGAAATTGCTGTAATCGCAGATGAAACCGCTGATCCAGAGATAGTAGCTGTAGATTTAGTCGGACAGGCAGAACATGGTTATAATTCCCCTGCGTGGTTATACACTACAAGCAAAGAATTAGCTGACAAAGTTATGAAAAGAGTTCCAGAATTAATTGCGGACTTACCTGAATTACCAAGAACAAGTGCAGAAGCTGCATGGAGAGATTATGGAGAAGTAGTTCTTTGCGATACCGACGAAGAAATGGCTGCAATAAGCGATGAGTACGCACCCGAACACCTTGAAGTTCAAACTAAAAATTTAAAATGGTTTCACGAGAGATTAAAAAATTATGGTTCATTATTTATTGGAGAAGAAACAACAGTTGCTTACGGCGACAAATGTTCTGGTACAAATCATATTTTACCAACGAAAGGCGCTGGGAGATATACAGGAGGATTATTCGTTGGAAAATTTATTAAAACATTAAGTTTCCAAAGAATGACAAAAGAGTCTACAGAACTTGTTGGAGCAGCAGCGGCAAGACTTTCAAGATATGAAGGTATGGAAGCGCATGCAAGAACAGGGGATGTAAGACTTAAAAAATATGGTTACATGAAGTAATGCATGCATTAGTCTATACAGACACTCAAACATTAGTTTACAGAGAAGAAAAAAATCCAACAGAAAAACCAGGTGAAAGTATTTTAAAGATACATGCTTCAGGTATTTGCGGTTCTGACATGCACGCTTATCACGGACATGATGAAAGAAGAATACCTCCTCTAATACTAGGTCATGAAGTTAGTGGAGTTATTCAAAACGGAAAATTTAAAGATAAAACAGTTGTTTTAAATCCATTAATCACTTGTGGAAATTGCGAATATTGCAAGCAAGGCAGAGAACATTTATGTCCAGAAAGATCTATTTTAGGAATGAGTAAACCAATTAAAAGAGAAGGTGGTTTAGCTGAATATGTTTCTATCCCAGATAAAAATATTTATGAAATACCAAAAGGTTTAGATACCAAAGAAGCCGCAGTAGCGGAACCAACAGCAGTTTCATTACACGCCGTACTATTAGGTGAACAAACTTTAAAAAAACCTATATCGGAATGTAGAGTTTTAATTCAGGGTGGAGGAGCCATAGGTTTATTGTGTGGATTAATATTAGCCAAAGACAAGGGGTGTAAAAATATAGTTTTATCTGATCCAAATAAAAAAAGATTAGATGAATGTTCTAAATACCTTGATGCTAAATATGTTGCTCCAAATGACAAAATAATTAATTCAAATGGTTTCGATATTGTATTTGACTCTGTTGGATTAGAGGCAAGCAGACAACAAGCTATTGAAGTAGTTGCACCTGGTGGATCAATTATACATATAGGATTAACGCAACCTGCTGGTACTTTTAATTTTAGAAAATTAACACTTCAAGAAATAACTTTAGTAGGCACTTACTGCTATACAAACAAAGATTTTGAACAAACTATTAATTTATTACACAATAAAAAATTAGGCCCATTGAACTGGATTGAATACAGAGAACTTAAAAATGGTGCAAATGCATTTAAAGAAATTCATGATGGCACTTGTGTAGCTCCTAAAATCATTCTTATTCCTTAGTTCTCCCTCTAGTTGTAGACAAATTGCATACCTGAAAAAATATTTTAACATAGTTAATCTGCTTAAAAATTAATTAAGTTTAGCTATGAAAATAATTA
>JAOHFJ010000047.1 GCA_028097945.1 Candidatus Pelagibacter sp. | reverse complement strand
TACACCAGTACAAACAGATTTTTTAGTATCAGTAATACCTACGATTTCAATTTCCTCACCAACTTTAATTACACCAGACTCAACTCTTCCAGTTACTACTGTACCTCTTCCTGAAATTGAAAATACGTCTTCAACTGGCATCAAGAAAGGTTTATCTTTTGGCCTGTCTGGTTGCGGGATAGTTTCGTCTACTGCTTTCATTAATTCCATGATTGCATTCTTACCCGTGGCTTCGTCTTTGCCTTCAACAGCATTTAAAGCTGAACCTTTTACTATCGGAATTTTATCGCCTGGAAATTTATAAGAAGTTAAAAGCTCTCTAATTTCTTCTTCAACTAAATCAACAAGTTCTTTATCTTTAACTGTATCAATTTTATTTAAGAAAACTACAATAGCTGGAACTCCTACCTGTCGTGCTAAAAGAATATGCTCTCTTGTTTGTGGCATTGGACCATCAGCAGCGTTAACTACTAAAATTGCACCATCCATTTGTGCCGCACCTGTAATCATATTTTTTACATAGTCAGCGTGACCAGGGCAATCAACGTGAGCGTAATGCCTTTTTTCAGTTTCATATTCTACGTGTGCAGTTGAAATTGTTATCCCTCTTTCTTTTTCTTCAGGAGCTTTATCAATCTGATCATAAGCTACAAAGTTTGCGCTCGATGTTCCGCCTGCTTCGGATAATACTTTTGTAATTGCGGCTGTTAAAGTCGTCTTACCGTGGTCTACGTGTCCGATTGTACCAATATTACAATGCGGTTTGTTTCGTTGAAACTTCTCTTTTGACATATTATTTTTTCCTCACTTTATATTTGTTTAACTCTAAATTTTGGAGCGGGTAAAGGGAATCGAACCCTTACATCCAGCTTGGAAGGCTAGCGTTCTACCATTGAACTACACCCGCAATATCCAAACTTATCGCGCTCTTCATTGTTAAAACTTTAAGTTTGGTGGAGGGGGAAAGATTCGAACTTTCGAAGACCGAAGTCAACGGGTTTACAGCCCGCCCCATTTGACCGCTTTGGTACCCCTCCTAATCTTGGGGATACCCACTAACTTAAAAAGCATTTAACAACAAGCGTTTTATAAGCATTTATCTAATAATTGCAATAAATCATTTTACCTTAAAATATGCTAATAAATCGAGTATTAACCAAGTAAAATCATGAAAAAAAGCACCTTTTTAATTGTGGGAAAACATGCGGTTTTAGAAGCTCTAAAAAACCCTTTAAGAAAAATTGAGAGAATTTTTTTAACTGAAGATGCTCAAAAAAAACTAAATCGTGAAAACCAAGATTTGAATTTATTCAAGAAAATTAATGTTTTTTATAAATCTAGAAAAGAATTAGACAATATGTGTGGAAAAGATGAGACATCTCATCAAGGTTTGGTTGCTGAAATTGAGCAACTTGAGGAGGTTACTTTAAAAGAATTTATAATTGATAATAAAAAAAATAACATTAATTTAATAGCACTTGAAGAAGTAACTGACCCGAGAAATATAGGTTCAATAATACGAAGCGCTGTAGCATTTAATATTAACGGAATTATAGTTAAAGACAGATCGTTTCCATCGAAAAGTAAGCTTTTGTATAAAAGTGCTAGTGGGGGAACAGAACACATAAAAATTTTTAAGGTTGCTAATGTCAATACAACATTAAAATTTCTCAAAACTAAAAACTTTTGGATCAGCGCTTTTGATATAAGCGCTAAGAAAGATTTTGCGAAAAATAATTGGAAAGGAAGAAATGTATTACTTTTTGGTTCAGAAGGCTTTGGTATTAAAGCAAAAACTTTAGAAAATTCAGATTTTAGATTTAGAGTTAATATTAATAATAATATTGAAAGTCTAAATATATCTAATACAGTTTCTATAGTTTGTCATCATATATTCCAAACTGTAGAAAATTAATTTTAAAATTTTATTTAAAAAAATGCGTATTGAAAAAAATAAAAAAATTTTAGATAACTTATTTAACATAATAGTTTTTATACCTTTTTTAAGTTATGTTTTAGGTTTTTATCTTAATGAAAATTCAGCGGGTATGGGTGAGTTTGCTGCTGACTCGA
>JAOHFJ010000046.1 GCA_028097945.1 Candidatus Pelagibacter sp. | reverse complement strand
CTGCTTCGTAAGTTTCAAAATTAGTATAAGTAAACTCACCTTTGTAATATAAATTATTTCCAAAAGGTAAATCGCCTTTAGTTCCTAGACCTACTGTGAAACCCATAAGATCTCTGTTCGGATATTCAGATCCAGAATTTAAAGACTCCAATGTATCAACAGTTACACGTTGAATACCTAACTTGGTATGAATAGGAAATGATCCTAAAGTACCAGTTGGAATATCAGCGTAAAGTTGAACAACATTAGCTAACTCGGCATCAGCTTTGTACGTTCCAGAAGTACCCTCTGAATTAGAGTCTGTTCTAGACTTAGCTCCTAATTCTCTTACAGGGACATAAGAAAGACCAACTGTTAAACCGTTGTCATCTATTGCCTCAACAAAAACTTCTGGGATTACCACTGTCTCATCTAGAGAACCATTTTTAACCTCAGCGCTTTGTCTCATTGTTTCTGATCCACTACCGTCAAACATGTGAGCAGCAGCAGTTATACCAATTCCCATTTCAGCTTTAGCTGAAAAGGTAGTTACAAAAAATAATAAACTAATTATTGAAATAAGTTTTTTCATTTTTTTCCTTAATTTATAAATTAACGTTGAAATCACAATTACCATAATAAGTTTCATGGTCAATCTAAATATTGCCATAACTTTTGAAAAAATAGCTATTTTATTGATTTTTTAAGTGACTTTTTTGCAACAATCTTATTTTTTTAAGGATTTATAGCTATTGTAAATTTGCCAAGATACAATGACCAGAATCGAGATCATGATGCATAAGGTTAGTGGTCTATTCCATAAAAACGTCCAAGATCCATCACTTATTAAAAGTGATCTTCTCAAATTTTCCTCCATTAACCCGCCAAGGACAAAAGCTAAAATTAAAGGTGGCATAGGGAAATCATAAAGTCTTAAAATAGTTGCAACAACAGCAATGCCAATCATTAAAAAAATATCAAAATTATTGAATGACATTAAATAAATCCCAGTAACAGAAAAAAATAAAATCATAGGTATTAAAAAGGTTCTAGGGACAGCAAGTATTCTTGCAATATAAGGAATTAGAGGAAGATTAAGGATAAGAAGAACAACCATTCCTATATACATCGACATAATTACAGACCAAAATATCTCTGGATTAGTCTCATATAACCTTGGACCTGGTTGAATACCAAAACCTAATAATGCTCCTAACATTACAGCTGTAGTTCCGCTTCCTGGTATTCCTAAAGTTAACAAAGGAACGAATGCTCCGGAACACGCAGCGTTATTTGCAGTTTCTGGTGCACATAAACCTTGAACGCTTCCTTTACCAAATTTTTCTTTTTCTTCATTACTTACAAAGTTTCTTTCCATTCCATAAGCTAAAAATGATGCAATCGTTGCACCTGCTCCAGGTAAAACTCCAATAATAAATCCTAAAATAGATGAACGTGGAATAGTTTTTGCCATTTGCTTTGTCTCTTCTTTACTCACTTTAATTGAACCTAAATCTGTTAATGAGATTTGTTTTGCTGCTTTTGTTGGGTCATTTTTTTTAAGAATAATAGTTAAAGCCTCACTCATGGCAAATGTTGCCATAACTACTAACACGAAGCTAATTCCATCTGATAAATTCATCGTATTAAATGTAAATCTAGGAATATCAGATAAAGTATCTTGTCCAACTGATGCTAACATTAAACCTAATACACACATCATCATTGCTTTTAAGAAATTTCCTTTAGAAGAAAATGCAGCAACAGCAGTTAAACCTAATATCATTAAGCCAAAATAGTCAGGTGACCTAAAAGATAAACTTACTTTAGATAGACTAGGTGCAGCAATTAATAAGAAAATAGCTGCGATTGTTCCTCCTGCAAAAGAGCTATAAGCTGCAATAGCTAAAGCTTTACCAGCTTTACCTTGTTGTGCCATTGGGTAACCGTCAAATGAGGTAGCTACTGTTCCTGGAACACCAGGCGCATTAATTAAAATTGAAGATGTTGATCCACCAAATACAGCTCCGTAATAAACTCCTGCCATTAAAATTAGTCCTGTTGCAGGATCAAAACCATAAGTGATTGGGATCATTAAAGCAATTGCAGTCATTGGACCTA
>JAOHFJ010000045.1 GCA_028097945.1 Candidatus Pelagibacter sp. | reverse complement strand
TACCCCGCATCTACGTAATGAATCTCTCCAGTTACTCCTGCAGCTAAGTTACTAAGCAAATATAAAGCAGAATTACCCACGTCATGAATATCTACGTTTCTTTTTAAAAAAGAGTGATCTTCGTTCCATTTGTATAAAAACTTCGCATCACCAATTGCTGATGCAGCTAAAGTTTTAATTGGACCTGCGCTTATAGCATTTACTCTAATTTTTTTCCCCCCAAGATCTCTTGCTAAATATTTTACACTAGCTTCTAATGCAGATTTACAAACTCCCATGACATTATAATTTGGAATAGCCTTAGTTGACTCGTAAGTAAGAGTTAACAAACTCCCACCTTCTTTCATTACTTTAGATGCCTCTTTAGAAACTTCAGTGAATGAAAAACATGATATAAGCATACTTTTAAGAAAATTTTCTCTTGATGTGCTTAAGTATTCTCCAGATAATTCTGACTTATCAGAGAAAGCGATTGCATGTACTACAAAGTCAATTTCACCCCAAGTTTTTTTAATGTCATCAAAAAGTTTTACAACTTCCTCTTTCTTTTCTACATCACAACTAAAAATAACTTTTGAATTTAATTTTTCTGCTAAGGGAATTACTCTTTTTTTTAAAGCATCACCAAGGTAAGTAAAAGCTAATTCAGCACCAGCTTCAGCGAGTTTCTGAGAAATTCCCCAGGCAATAGATCTTTCGTTGGCTACTCCCATGATCAATCCTTTTTTGCCCTTCATTAAACTCATCATTAAACCTTTTCAAAAATTAAAGCAGCGTTAGTACCACCAAAGCCAAAACTATTAGACATGACTGTATTAAGCGAAACTTCTTTTTCAGTTTTAGTAACTATAGGAAACTTTTTAGCTTCATCGTCCATTTCGTTAATGTTTGCAGAACCAGTAATAAAATTATTCTTCATCATGATTAAACAATAAATAGCTTCATGTACTGATGCTGCTCCTAATGGATGTCCAGACAAAGATTTTGTTGAGCTTATTTTAGGTACATCATCTCCAAATGTTTTTTTAACAGCGTTTAATTCTGTAATATCTCCCACTGGTGTCGATGTTCCATGAGTGTTTATGTAGTCAATCTTATTTTTAGAAGTGGCTATAGCCATTTGCATGCATCTTACAGCGCCTTCACCTGATGGTGCCACCATATCATAACCATCCGATGTTGCACCATATCCTGTAAGCTCGGCATAAATTTTCGCCCCCCTTGCTTTTGCATGCTCATATTCTTCAAGCACTAACACACCAGCTCCACCTGCAATAACAAATCCATCTCTAGTTTTATCATAAGCTCGAGAGGCAGTTTCAGGTTTATCATTATACTTTGATGATAATGCTGTCATAGCATCAAACATTGCTGTCATTGCCCAATGTACTTCTTCACTACCTCCTGCAAAAACAATATTTTGTTTACCCATCTGAATTAGCTCCATAGCGTTACCAATACAATGCCCACTCGTTGCACAAGCAGAACTCATTGTATAATTAGTTCCTTTAATTTTAAATGGTACCGCAAGAGTAGCTGAAGCAGTGCTACCCATTGTTCTTGGCACAATAAATGGCCCCATTAATTTTGGGGTTTTAGCTCTAGTTTTATCAGCAGCAAGAATAACATTTTCAATAGATGGACCACCAGAGCCCATTATAATTCCAGTTTTAATATTACTAACTTCATTATCTTCTAAACCAGAGTCTTTTATAGCCTCTTTCATTGCCACATAATTATATGCGGAACCAGACCCCATAAATCTTATTATTTTTCTATCTACAAGATCTGAAAGTTTAATATTTGGTTTACCGTGCACGTGACTTTTTAAATTGTGCTCTTTATATTCTTCAGCAAAAGAGATGCCTGATTTAGAGTTTAATAAAGATTGATAAACTTCTTCTTGGTTATTTCCTAAGCAAGATACGACACCTAAACCTGAAATAACTACTCTTCTCATGATTTAAATAGCCCAACTTTTAAATTTTCTGCACGGTAAATAACCTTTCCATCTGCGCTCAAAATTCCATTTGCTAAACCAACTGTAGTACCCTCTTTTTTTAAAATTCTTTTCATATTTATTTCATAAGTAGCCATTTTAACATTTTTTAAAACTTCACCTGTAAATTTCACAGAGTTTACACCTAAAGCTCTTCCTTTTCCAGGTTCACCAGTCCATCCTAAAAAAAAACCAACAAGTTGCCACATAGCATCTAA
>JAOHFJ010000044.1 GCA_028097945.1 Candidatus Pelagibacter sp. | reverse complement strand
TTCTACTTAATAAAATAACTTTTGCTCCAGCTTCAGCCAAAGCTATTGCACAAGCTTTACCAAGACCTTTACCAGCTCCTGTAACTAGAGCTGTTTTATTTTTAAGATTTATTTTTTTTAGCATTAAAGTATTAAAGTTTTTATATCTGTATATATTAATTCAACNGCTACAATTAAAATTGCCAACAAGCCCACCCAGGCAATCCATTTATATTTCTTAATCCAGCCTGAAATTAGATTTGCTGCGATAGCCATTAATATTATTGAAAGCACTAACCCAAAAATTAATAAGTGATAATAATGACCAGCGGCTCCTGCTACACCAAGAACATTATCTAAACTCATAGTAAAATCCGCTAAAAGCACTGTCCAAATTGCTTTTAGAAAACTTGAATTATCTACTTTTATACCTTCTTCTTTTGATGAACCTTTTATTACATCAACGTAAAGTTTGTAGACAATGTATAATAATAAAATCCCCCCAATTAGTCTCAGACCTGTAATTTGTAATAAGTAAGCAGTGAGAAGAGTTAGAATTATTCTTAAAATAACTGCGCCCCCTATACCCCAAAAAATGACTTTTTTTCTTTTATCTGGCGGAAACTTAGAAGCAACCATTCCAATAATAATTGCATTGTCACCCGCTAAGACAAGATCAATAAAAATGATTTGAGTTAATACTGTTATTTGTTCAGGAGAAAGTAATTCTGCAAACATGATTACTTATTAAGTATCATGTCAGATGCTTTTTCTGCAATCATTATTGTTGGGGCATTAGTATTACCCGAAGTTATATTGGGCATAATAGATGCATCCACAATTCTTAAATTTTGTATTCCATGAGCCTGTAATTTATCATTTACTACTGCTTCCTCTCCCTTACCCATTTTACAAGTGCCTACAGGATGAAAGATTGTTTGAGCATGATTGCTTGCAGCTTTGACCAATTCTTCATCATCAGTGATATGCTCCCCAGGCCTGTATTCTTCAGGCTCATATTTTTTGAAAGTTTTAGTGTTAAGCATAATATTTCTTACTATCTTGAGAGCCTTGGCAGCTACATCTCTATCGTCTTGAGTAGAAAGGTAATTCATTTTAATTTTTGGATTATCTCTACTGTCTTTACTTGCTATATCAATCTCACCTCTACTAGTCGGTCTTACATTTGCAATGGTAGGAGTTATTCCATCAAAATCATGCATTTTTGTTGCTCCAAGAATATCTGTGCTTATTGGTTGAACATGAAATTGTAAATTTGGAGTAGCTCTAGATGGATCGCTCTTGACAAAACCACATACTTGACTTGCGCCCATTGTCATAGGACCACTTTGTTTAAAAACATACTCCAATCCAATAAAGAAATTTCCTATAAGACTATTTATTTTACTATTTAAAGATTTTAAATTTTTTACTTTATACACAGGCCTAAACATTAAGTGATCTTGTAAGTTTTTTCCTACACCCTTTAATTCATGAACAGTTTCTATACCATGCTTTTTTAATTTTTCTGAGTCTCCGACTCCAGAAACTTGCAAAATATGAGGTGAACCAATCGATCCCGCAGATAAAATTACCTCTCTATTAGCTTTAACTGTAATTACTTTTTCCTTTTGGAAAAAACTTACACCTGTTGCTTTTTTGCCTTCAAAATTTATTTTTTGCACATGAGCTTTAGTAACAATTTTTAAATTTGATCTACTCTTAACAGGATTTAAATATCCTTTAGCAGCACTACAGCGTAATTTTAATAATTTATTTCGACTTGTGGTAAATTGAAAATAACCAATACCAAAATTATCTCCTGTATTGAAATCTTCTGTTCTTGGAATTCCAGTCTCTTCGGCTGCGTTTTGAAATTCCTCCAACATGTCTAAATCAATCTTTTTATTTGAGACAGATATCGGACCTTTATCGTTATGAAATTTATTAGGTCCAAGTTCATTGTTCTCTGATTTTAAAAAATAAGGAAAAACATCATCCCAACCCCAACCAGCATTACCTTGTTGTCTCCAGTTATCATAATCATTACTTTGACCTCTAATCCAAAGGAGACCATTGATAGAAGAGCTTCCTCCTAATGTTTTTCCTCTAGGATATCTAATAGATCTATTGTTCATAGTTTCATCTTTTTCAGTATGAAAACACCAGTCGACCTTTGGATTGTGCATTGTTTTAAAATAACCAACAGGAATATGTATCCAAGGATATGTATCTTTGCCGCCAGCCTCTATTAAAAGTACTTTGTTATTTGGATCCGCACTCAATC
>JAOHFJ010000043.1 GCA_028097945.1 Candidatus Pelagibacter sp. | reverse complement strand
TGGTCCTCAACTAGTTGTACCAGTCGATAATGCTCGGTATGCTTTAAATGCTGCTAACGCTCGATGGGGAAGTTTATATGATGCTTTATATGGAACTGATGTAATTCCTGGTAATAAAGGTAAAGGTTTCGATGAGCAGAGAGCTCGAATGGTCATAGCTTATGTAAGAAAATTTTTAGATGAAATTACTCCGCTTGAAAATGAAAGCTGGAATAATATTTCTGGAATAAAAGTAAAAGATAAGGACATAATTTTTCTTATAGGCAAAAAAGAAATATATTTGAAAAATAAAGATCAATTCATTGGGTATAATGGTGAAAAGGAAAAATTAAGTTCAATTTTATTAAAAAATAATAATCTACATATCGATATTTTAATTGATCCTAATCATTTTATTGGAAAAATTGATAAAGCATCAATCTCAGATTTCATTATTGAGTCAGCTCTTTCAACTATAATTGATAATGAGGACTCAGTTGCGGCAGTGGATGCTGAGGATAAAATTAAATGTTACCGTAATTGGCTTGGCTTAATGAAGGGTGACTTAACAATCAACATGGAAAAAAATGGGAAAAAATTTGTTAGAAAGTTAAATCCAGACAGAACTTACATATCGAAAGATGGAAATAAAATTACTCTTCATGGAAGAGCATTATTATTGAATAGAAATGTAGGGCACTTAATGACTAACCCAGCAATTATTCTGAAGGATGGAACTGAAATTCCTGAAGGTATAATGGACGCGTTTATGGCTACGCTATGTGCTCTTCATGATTTTAAAAATAAAAATAACTCAAGGACTGGATCAGTTTACATTGTAAAACCTAAAATGCACGGACCAGAAGAGGTGGCTTTTACTAATACATTGTTTGAAAAAGTTGAGGAAGCTTTGGGGATTAAAAAATTCTCAATTAAAGTTGGGATTATGGATGAGGAACGAAGAACAACTGTTAATTTAAAGGAATGCATCAGGAAAGTTAAGAGTAGAATAGTTTTTATAAATACGGGCTTCTTAGATAGAACTGGGGATGAAATGCATACTTCTTTTGAAGCTGGACCAATGATCTTTAAAGGGGAAATGAAAAAATCAACTTGGCTTGGAACTTATGAAAACTGGAATGTTGATATCGGATTAAGTTGTGGTTTTTCAGGTAAAGCTCAAATTGGAAAAGGTATGTGGGCTATGCCGGACCAGATGGCAAACATGATGGACCAAAAAATAGGTCATCCAAAATCTGGAGCTAATTGTGCATGGGTTCCTTCTCCCACTGCAGCTACTTTACATTCAATGCATTACCACAAAGTAAATGTATTTGATGAACAAAAGAAAATTAAATCAAGATCTAAAGCTAAACTCGATGATATTTTGGAAATACCTACAGCAGATAGACCTAATTGGGCTATGGATGATATCAACCGTGAATTAGAAAATAACGCACAAGGAATTTTAGGATACGTTGTAAGATGGATAAATCAAGGTGTTGGTTGCTCAAAAGTTCCAGATATAAATAATGTTGGTCTTATGGAAGATAGGGCAACCCTTAGAATTTCATCTCAACATATTGCAAATTGGTTACATCACGGGATTTGTAAAAAAAATCAAGTCATGGAAGTAATGAAGAAGATGGCTAAAATTGTTGATGAGCAAAATAAGAATGATCCTTCTTATCAAAAAATGTCAGATAACTATGAAAAATCTGTAGCTTTTTCAGCTGCTTGCGATCTTGTGTTTAAAGGCCGTGTTCAACCGTCTGGATATACAGAACCTTTGCTTCATCAAAAAAGATTAGAAAAGAAATCTATCAATTAACTTCCTGTAACTGGGACTCTATTTTTAAAGGCTGAAAATAAAGTGCCATCATCTAACTGTTCAATTTCTCCACCAACGGGTAAACCTTGCGCCAATTTAGTGATTTTAAGATTATCATTTTTAATTGTATCCTCTATATAGTGAGCAGTAGTTTGACCTTCAACAGTGGCGCTTGTAGCAATAATCACCTCTTTTAAATTATTTTTTTTTATTCTTTTGACTAAAGACTCAATTAGAAGATTTTTTTGCTCATAATTTTCATTGGAATTTAGTGTGCCCCCTAAAATATGATAATGACCCTTATAAATATTAGCAGAGTCAATGACCCACATATCAGCTAAATTTTCTACAACACATATTTTGTCATAAGAATTATCAGAGGAGCAAATACATACTTTATCGATTATCTTCAAATTTCCACAATCTACACACCTAACTACTTTTTTATAAACTTCGGCTAAAGATTTAGCCAAAGGTTTAACCATATTTTCTTTATTATTAATTAATTTAAGTAT
>JAOHFJ010000042.1 GCA_028097945.1 Candidatus Pelagibacter sp. | reverse complement strand
ATTTCGTATTTTCCTATAAGACTCGGCGTGTTGAGTTAAGATACTTTTGTCTATTCTTAAATCTTCTGCATAATCAGAAGATGCAACCCAAACTCTTAAGATGTCAGCCCCATAATTTTTTAAAATTTCATCTGGTGAGATAACATTTCCCATCGATTTGGACATTTTCATTCCTTTTCCATCGACAACAAAACCATGTGAAAGAATGCTTTTAAATGGAGCTCTACCTCTAGTACCGCAAGACTCGAGAAGAGATGAATGAAACCATCCTCTATGCTGATCAGATCCTTCTAAATACATGTCTGCAGGCCATTTTAAATCTTTTCTTTTCTCCAAAACAAAACTATGAGTTGATCCACTGTCAAACCAAACCTCAACAATGTCACTAAGTTTTTCATAGTCATTAGGGTTATATTCGTCACCCAAAAATATTTGGGCATCATCTGTAAACCAACAATCAGAACCTTGTTTTTCATAGATAGAAGCAATCCTATCAATTACTTTTTTATCTTTAAGGGGTTCTTTTGTTTTTTTATTAATAAAAATGGGTAATGGAACTCCCCAGACTCTTTGTCGTGAAACGCACCAGTCCGGCCTACCTTCAACCATTGACAATAATCTGTCTTTTCCTTTGCTTGGATAAAAAACAGTATCATTAATAGCTTTGATGGCTTTATTTCTTAGTTCATTTTTTTGCATTGAAATAAACCATTGAGGTGTTGCTCTGTAGATTAAAGGGGCTTTAGATCTCCAAGAATGAGGATAACTATGATTAAGCTTATCGCTCTTAAGCAGTTTATTATGCTCTTTCAATTTTTCTATAACAATTGGGTCTGCCTTGAATATGTGTGTATTATTAAAGTAAGGAATTTCTTTCGTGTAAAGACCTGCATTATCCACTGTGTAAAGTGAGGGTATATTGTTCTTTAAACATAAATTAAAATCATCTGGACCATGACTTGGGGCGCAATGTACAATTCCAGTGCCTTGGTCTAAATTTACAAATTGAGCGTCTAACATTGGAATATCATAATCAAAATTCATTTTGAAAAATGGATGACTGCAAATTGTTCCTTTAAATTCATCTCCTTTAAAGGTTTTTAATTCCTTGAATTTTTTAATTTCACATTCTTTAATTATTGAATTGATCAGATTTTTTGCAACTATAATCTTTTTATCTTTAAAATATTCAAGACCGTCAACCTCTAAAACTGAGTATTCAATATTGCTATTGAAAGCTAATGCTTTGTTAGCTGGTATGGTCCAAGGTGTTGTCGTCCAAATAATAATATTAGAGTCTTTCAGGAAATCTTTTTTGGTTTCTTTTACTTTAAACGCTACATATATAGTATTAGAAGTATGATCTAAGTATTCAACCTCTGCATCAGCCAAAGCTGTTTTTTCTACAGTTGACCATAAAACTGGTTTAAATCCTTGATATAGACTGCCGTCTAAAAGAAACTTTCCTAACTCTCTAACTATTTGAGCCTCTGCTTCGAAGCTCATTGTAGAATAATAATTATCGAAATCACCAACTACACCTAAACGTTTAAATTCTTTTGTATGGACTTCTATCCAGCTCTTTGCGAATTCCCTGCACTCCTGTCTAAAATCTTTTATAGGTATTTCATCTTTATTTTTTTTCTTTTTTTTGTACTGTTCCTCAATTTTCCACTCTATAGGTAATCCATGGCAATCCCAGCCTGGAACATAAATTGAGTCTTTTCCACTCATTTGATGAAAGCGAGTAATCATATCTTTTAAAATTTTATTTAGGGCGGTCCCCATATGTATATGACCATTCGCATAAGGCGGTCCATCGTGTAAAATAAATTTTTCTCTTCCCTTAGAATTTTTTCTTAATTTTTCAAAAATTTTATTATTTTCCCATTTTTTTAAAATTTCTGGCTCCTTTGTTGGCAAACTAGCTTTCATTGAAAAAGCTGTTTTTGGAAGTTGCAAGTTATCTTTGGACATTTTTATTTTTTTGCTAATTTTATATCAATTTTTATCTGTCTTTTTAAATATTCAAAATTCTTAAATTTTTTTTCAGTTATTATATAAATTTTTGCTGAATCCAAAGATATTTGTTTCTAGTAGCAATCTTTGTCCATTAAATGTTGGTCTATAACCCACATTTGCAATACCATTTTTATTAAAGTTTTTGCCTTTAACTCTTACAGCATAAACCCCTAATTTAGGAACTACATAGTTATGTAAACTCATATTGCATGTTGGGAAACCAATTTTGCGTCCTCTTTTTCTTCCTTTTATTACCCTTCCTTCTATGCTCCAATTTCGATTTAATAGTTTGTTTGCCAAACTAACTTTGCCTTTTCTAATTATTTTTCTAATGAATGTTGAAGAAATAGTCTTATAGTTTTTTTTGAAGGGCTTTGTTACAATA
>JAOHFJ010000041.1 GCA_028097945.1 Candidatus Pelagibacter sp. | reverse complement strand
ACTTTATCCTAATGAACATTTTTATATGATTACAGAAGACTATAAAAATTTACCAAAAATTCTTCCAACTTTTAGAGATCCAGATACTTACTTATATACGAGAGAATATAAAGGAAAAATGATGCTTGGTATTTTTGAACCGAATGCCAAAAACGCTTTTAAAAAAACTGGTATAGTACCGAATAATTTTTCTTTCGGTGAGTTTAAAGTTGATAAAAAATATATAAAAATGCTTCATCAATTAGCTGCAAAAAGAATTCCAGCAATTAAAAACCTGAAAATTGAGAAATATTTTTCGGGCCCTGAGTCGTTTACACCTGATAGCAATTTCCTTCTTGGCGAAACAGAGGAAGTAAAAAATTTTTATGTTTGTTGTGGGTTCAATAGTATTGGAATTGGATCTTCTGGCGGAGCAGGCCAAGCTATTGCTGAATGGATGATAAATGGTCACACGAATCAGGATTTATTTAGTCTTGATGTTAAAAGGTTTGAAAAATTTAATTCATCTTTAAAGTTTATTAAGGAAAGAACTACAGAAACACTTGGAAATCTTTTTAAAATGCATTGGCCCTATAAACAACTACAAACTTCAAGAAACATAAAATTACTCCCTTATCATAAAGAGTTAAAAAAATTAGGTGCGTGTTTTGGACAAATGGCTGGTTTCGAAAGACCTATGTGGTTTTCAAAAAATAAAAAGCCAATTTATAAATATAGTTTTGGATATCAAAATTGGTATCAATCTGCAAAAGTAGAGTGTCTTAATACTAGAAATAATATAGGTTTTTTCGATTTAACTCCATTTGTAAAATTTGATTTAAGTGGCAGGCATGCACACGAGCAGCTTCAGTACTTGTGTGCGAACAACGTTAAAAATATTGAGGGCAGAACAACGTATACACAAATGTTAAATCCATCTGGTGGCATAGAAGCCGATTTAACAGTGAGTTGCTTAAAAAAAAATTACTTTAGAGTTGTTTGTCCTGCTATGGCTAGAAGTCATAATAAATCACATATTTTGAAAAATCTAACAAAGAAAATAAATTTTGAAGATGTAACTGACAAATACTCATGCATAGGTTTATTTGGTCCTAATAGCAGAAAGTTTTTAACAAATTTATTTGGAGATCACTTTTCCAAAGAAGATTTTCCATTCTCAAGAGGTAAGTATTTAAATATTTCAAATAGTAAAGTTTGGTTTCAAAGATTATCCTTTATAGGTGAACTTGGATGGGAAATATATATTCCAATTAAAAAAACTAATACTATTTTTAAAAAAATAAAAGAATTTGGAAAAAAATACAATCTCACTTATTCAGGAATGCATACATTGGATATTCTTCGATTAGAAAAAAAATTCCTACACTGGGGTCATGATATTACCTCAGAAAATAACCCATTTGAATCTGGATTGGCGTTTGCAGTAAATTTTAAAAAAAATGAGAATTTTATAGGAAGAAGGGCATTAGAAAAAATTAAAGACAAACCTTTGAAAAAAAGATTAGAACTTTTTTCTCTTAAAAATAATCTTAGACCAGGAGCGCCTTTAATGCTTCACGATGAACCAATTTTTAAAAATAATAAAATTGTTGGTCATACCACGAGTTCAAACTTCTCATTTTACTATAAAAAGAATATTTGCTTAGCCTATATCAAAGATAATATTAGGGATAATGAGGACCTTTTTGTTGAGATAGAGGGAAAAAAGTACCCTTTAAATTTAGAAAAAATCCCATTACATGATCCTTCTTCAAAATTGATGCGCAGCTAAATCATTTTGGGTCAAGTTTGTTTTTTTCCCCCATTTTGCTCAACGATACACTACCAAACTAACTAGTATTTGATTAGATGTGCCTATGAGTTCACAATTTCACTTTCATAACAACCATTCAGAACTTACAAATTCTCAAAGCAAAGTTAAAGTAACTGACTTGCTGTCTAGATTGAACGAAGAAAAAAAGATTGAAAAGAAAAGAAATTTAGCTCTTGGCGTAGCAGCAGTTTCTGCTGTAACAGTTTTTGGTATAATTCTTACTATTTAGGTAACAATTTCACACAATTTCAAGCATTAACTAAACTAATGATTTAGTTTGCTAAATATAATATAACCTTCGCATTTGGCGAGGTAGCTCAGTTGGTTAGAGCACAGGACTCATAAGCCTGGGGTCGGCGGTTCGAATCCGCCCCTCGCTACCAAACAAATCAACGTTAATTGATTTTCATACAACCAAAAATATTTATTTGGTCACAAATTGATCACACTCAAACGAGATTTAATTCAATTTTCTTCTTTCGCAATCTTTATCTATTGATTGCCAATTTCCTTCTTCAAAAGAAATTCCTACATCATTAAGAATATTTTTAAGTTTTTCTAATCTATCTGATTTCTTTTTTAGATTTTTTAAGTACATATAAATCCAATTGAAAGTAGATTTT
>JAOHFJ010000040.1 GCA_028097945.1 Candidatus Pelagibacter sp. | reverse complement strand
GATTAAGCTCAACTAAATCGACTTCATCTTTGATATTCTTATTAATTATTTTTACCTCAATAGATAAATTTTCTTCAAAATACTGCTCAGCTTCTGTCTTATTTATACAGATATGATCCCCACAAATTAAAACTGTTTTAGGTTTACTGCAGCTCGTTATCAAAGTAATTAATAATGTTATTAATATTATCTTCATTTTAAACCTAAATGCTCTGGGAATTTAAATAAAAGGTTCATATTTTGAATCGCTTGACCAGATGCACCTTTAACTAAGTTATCTATTGCTGAAAATACGATTACTTTATTTTTAAATCTTGTTTCACATATAGAAATTTCACAATTATTAGTATTTAAAACATTGCCCGATCCTAAAGGAGAATTTAATTTTTGTATTTTTACAAATTTTGAGTCTTTGTAAAATTGTAATAAACAATTTCTCAAATGTGTCGCTGACTTACTTTTTTTAACATTAACATATATTGAAGTCAGTATGCCTCTAAAAGTAGGAAGTAAATGTGGATTAAAAGTGAATTTTACTTTTTTATTTGTGAATTTTAAAAATTGTTGATCAATTTCACAAACATGTCTATGATTTTTTGTGCTGTAAGCAAAAGTTGATGCGTATAAATTTTTATGTGTAAATTTTTTTTCTAAATATTTACCTGCACCTGAATATCCAGATTTTGAATCAATTGTAATATCATTAATATTAATTAAATTTTTATTAATTAATGGAATTAAAGGAATTTGTATCGATGTTGGGTAACAGCCTGGATTTGAGATTATTTTAAATGTATTGATGTCACACTTATTCAGTTCTGGAATGGAATAAATGCTATCTTTTATTAAGTGCTTTGCATTATGTTTTTTTGCGTAATTTTTTTTATACACATTAACGTTTTCTATTCTAAAATCAGCTGATAGGTCAATAAATTTAAGCTTCTCGTACTTGGGTAAGATTTTCTTAATTAATTCTTGTGCTTTACCGTTTGGTAAAGATAAAAAAATTAAATCAAGTTTTTCCCATTCCACATCATTAACGGATGAAATTTTTGGTAAAATTTTATTAATTCTTTTATCAAAAAAACTTATTTTTTTTCCTAATTTTTTTGTAGCGCAGAGATATTTAATCTTTACTTTAGGATGTTTTGATAACATCAATATTAAATCTAATCCCGTGTATCCTGTTGCACCAATAACAGCTATATTTATTTTGTTATACTTAGACATAATTTCTTATATCACCGCCTTCTATAATAGTTAAATTTAATTGATTATCTCTTAGAGAACTGAAAGCTTCTTCTCGCTTTTCTATGACCGTATTTTTTACGCTCAACAACTCTTGAGTCTCTGGTGGTAAGCTTATCTTTTTTTAAATTTTTCTTTAAATTTTCATCATGTGAAATAAGAGCCTTAGATATTCCTAAAATAATTGCTCCAGCTTGGCCAGATAAACCACCTCCTTTAACGGAACATTTAACATCATAGTTTTTAGAAACCTCGGAGATTTCTAAAGGTCTCGTCACAATAATTTGATGAACAGGTCTTTTAAAGTATTCATTCATCTTTAAACCATTAACATGAATATTTCCTGAACCTTTTTTAACCCAAACTTTAGCAATAGATCTTTTTCTTCTACCAGTTGCATATTTACTATCTTTGAAATCTAGCTTTATTTTTTTTGATTTAGTAGGTGTTTGATTAGTATTTTCCATTATGATGTAACGATATTTCTTTTATTAAGTTTTTGAAAGTCAATTATTTTTGGTTTTTGAATTTCATGAGGGTGTTTGTCACCATTATAAATCTTCAACTTAGTTAATTGCTTTTTTGCCAGAGGTCCTCCAGGTAACATTCTCTTTACAGCTAATTTTAGAATTTGTTCAGTTTTATTTTTTTCTTTTAACAAAAAAGGAGTGGACTCTTTAATACCTCCTGGGTGACCAGTATGTCTAAAATATTTCTTTTTTAAAAATTTTTTTCCAGTAAACTTAATTTTATCAATATTAGTCACAATAACAAAATCACCGTTATCCATATGAGGATTGTACGTAGCTTTATTTTTTCCTCTCAAAACCTTAGATATATATGACGCAAGTCTTCCTACTGCTGCGTTTTGAGCGTTGATAAGATACCAGTTTTTTTTTATTTCTTTTTTTTTTATAAAAGGTGTCATGATAATGGCCGATAAATACAAAGAAAGGGTGTTAAAGTCAATTTATTTAACTCTCAAATAATATAGATTTAAAGCGCTTAAAATTAACAGGACACTAGTGATTTGATGAGCTGAAGCTAAATAAATATTAAGATTACTTATTAAAGTAAAAACACCCAATAAAGCTTGTAAAAATAAAAAAAAAATTAAAATATTTAAAGATTTGTACAACGATACTATCTTTGTTCTATAAATTGAAAACGCAAGATATAAGACATATAAAATTATAATGTATGCTAAATTTCTGTGATAAAATTGCACTAATGAGTGATTATCAAATTCAAAGTATTTAACGATATTATCCAAAATTACATCATTAGGAAAAAAACTCTCACCCATTAACGGCCACGTTTGATAAATTTTTCCTGCATCTAATCCTGATACAAAAGCGCCAAAGATTATTTGTAAAAAAATAAGAAAGACTAAAATAAGAAATGGTATGAATGTTGTTCTTGACTTAGGTGCCAACAAAATAAGAAATGGTATGTTATGTTTTGAAAATACAAAAAAAACTTTATTTTTCTTTTGATCAAAATTTTTTAATAGCCAAAAAATTAATGATATGATTATTATTGCAGTAGATAAGTGAATTG
>JAOHFJ010000004.1 GCA_028097945.1 Candidatus Pelagibacter sp. | reverse complement strand
AAATACAGATATAATTACGTCATATTAAGTTGAATTTTAAAACTATTTAAATAATCTCATTTTTAATGGCTAGTAACAAAACAGTTTTTTTCTTAATCGGCGTATTACTCATCGTGTTGGGGCTTTCAATGTTAGCTCCATATTCTATGCAAGTTATATATGGAGAAAATAGCCACAGCTTTATCTCATCCTCTTTTGTAACGATATTTATTGGTATTTTATGCATATTAGCAAATCTTGAAAAGGATTTAAGATTAAACCTAAGGCAAACTTTTTTATTCTCGACACTTGCTTGGGTAACTGTTGCAATTTTTGGAAGCCTACCTTTTGTGTTATCTAATCAAACATTTTCATTCAGTGATGCTTTTTTTGAAAGTATGTCAGGTATAACGACTACGGGCGCCACTATTATTTCAGATTTGGATAATAGCCCAAAAAGTATTCTATTATGGAGAGCTATAATGCAATGGTTGGGAGGTATAGGTATTGTTGTAATGGCTATTACAATTTTACCGCTATTAAAAGTAGGTGGAATGCAACTTTTCAAAATGGAAGGTCCTGATAGCACTGAGAAGATTTTGCCTAGAACTATTGAGGTAGCTGCTATTATAATTTCAACTTATGTGATTCTTACTCTATTTTGTGGTTTTTTTTACTGGATATTTGGAATGACAATATTTGATAGTATTTGCCACGCAATGACAACAATAGCAACTGGTGGTTTTTCAACTCATAATGACTCGATCGGCTTTTTTAAAAATTCAAATATAGAAATAGTTGCTAGCCTGTTTATTATTTTAGGCAGCATACCTTTCATCTCATATTTAAAATTTTCTCAAGGCAATAGAAAGATTTTCTTTCAAGATGTTCAAATAAAAGGTTTAATTTATTTATTGGCATTATCAATAGCAATAATGTTTTTATATTTATTATTCATAAATTATGAAAGTAATTTATTTGATAAGATTAGGATTTCCTCATTTAATGTAATTTCGATTTTATCAGGTACGGGATATGTAACAGATGATTTTGGTTTATGGGGAAAATTTTCTTTAATTTTTTTCTTATTTTTAATGTTCATAGGTGGGTGCGCTGGATCAACTGCATGTGGAATCAAAATTTTTAGGCTGCAAATGTTGTTAATTTTTTTAAAAAATCAAGTTAAAAAATTAATCTATCCTAACAGTGTCATTATAAATAAATATAATAGTCATAAAATTTCAGATGATTTTATAAGGTCAGTGATTATTTTTATTTTTTCTTTCTTGTTTATATTTTTGATCATTGCTATGCTGCTTTCGATAAGTGGATTAGATTTTGTAACTTCGATATCTGGTGCAGCAAGTTCGATTTCAAATGTGGGACCCGGATTAGGTGAAATAATTGGACCAGATGGAAATTATAAAAGTTTACCAGATTTATCTAAATGGATTTTAGCAACAGGAATGTTGCTTGGAAGATTAGAACTTTTTGCAGTTTTAGTTCTTTTCTTCCCATCTTTTTGGAGAAACTAATTTATGGAAATTAATAATAAACAAACTTTTGCAGAAACTTTTTCAGTTTATTTCGATCGTAGAATGATCAAAATTTTATTACTTGGGGCAATCAGTGGTTTTCCTTGGGTAATTATTGGAAGTAGCTTAAGTCTCTGGTTAAAAGAAGATGGATTAAGTAGAAGCACAATTGGATGGGCTGGATTAATTTTTGCTGTTTACGCTTTTAATTATTTATGGGCTCCAATTATAGACAGGGTAAGAATTCCATGGCTTACTGCAAAAGTCGGACATAGACGGGGTTGGATTATCACAATGCAAACCTTGATTATACTTTGTTTAGTAATCTGGAGCTTAATTAATCCAACTACAAATTTAGCTCTTGTAATAAGTATTGGACTTATTATAGCCATCGCTTCAGCTACTCAAGATATTACTGTAGATGCATTAAGAATAGAACAGATAGGTGAGCACGAAGGTAAATCAATGCAGGCAGGAGCTGCAATAGCTGTTGTTGGATGGTGGACGGGATATAAATTAGGGGGCGTTGTTGCGCTTAATTCAGCAGAATTGTTTCAAAAAGCGGGATTTGAAAACTATTGGCAAATCACATTTTTAATTTTAGGCATATTAATCATAGCATGTAACATTGGCCTTTTGTTTATTAACGAGCCGCAACCAATTGATAGAGCAGAAAGACAGAGACAGACTGATAAAATGATTCAAGATAAATTAGGCTCTTCAAATTTCATATCAAAATCTGCTATTTGGGTGACCGGTACAGTAATTGGTCCAGTGGTGAGTTTTTTTAAAAAAAATGGTTTTAAAATTGCTTTAGCAATTTTAGGGTTTGTTTTTCTTTTTAAAATTGGTGAAGCTTTTTTAGGAAGAATGTCAGTGATTTTTTACAAAGAGATTGGATTTACTAAATCTGATATAGCTTTATATTCTAAAGGATTGGGTTGGGTAACAACAGTGATTTTTACTTTACTAGGAGGATTGTTTGCGATTCGCTCTGGAGTAATTAAAGCAATGTTTGTATCTGGAGTATTAATGGCCTCTACAAACCTTTTATTTTCTTTACTAGCCTGGTCAGGGAAATCAGAATTGTTATTTGCTATTGCAGTTATATTTGATGATATGGCTGCAGCATTTGCAACTGTCGCTTTCGTAGCTTTTATTTCGATGCTAGTAGATAGAACTTATACTGCAACTCAATATGCGCTTCTTGCATCAATAGGGACAGCTGGAAGAACTACCTTGGCAGCTTCTTCGGGAGCTTTAGTTGATTGGTTAAATGGAGATTGGGGTATTTTCTTTATAATAACTGCTGTGATGGTAATACCATCTCTTATTTTTCTTTACATGATTAAAGACAAACTAAGACTAAATGACTAAATATTTTACTAATATTTATCCAGTAATAAATCTTTATAATAAACCTTCTACTAAATCTGAAATTGTAACTCAGTTGATATATGGAGATAGCTTTTCAATTTTTAAAAAAACTACAAAATGGCTTAAGGTAAAAATTAAAGAAGATAACTATATAGGATATATAAAAAATAAAAAATACTCTAATTATTTAAAACCAAGTCACAAGGTAAGTTGTTTGAAGGCAAAAATTTTTAAGTTTTCTAACAGAATTAAAAAGAATGAAATAACTTTTGGCTCTAAAATAAAAGTTATAGATAAAAATTTAAAATTTTTTAAATTTGCAAATGGGTGGATAAAAAAAGAAGAAGTTAAACCCGTTTCTTATAAGGAAAAAAATCCTTTTAGAAAAATAACTTATTTTAAAAATATAAAATATAAATGGGGAGGTAAATCCTTTAAAGGAATTGATTGTTCAGCACTTGTACAAGTTTTTTTAAATTTTAATAATAAATTTTGCCCAAGAGATGCCAAGGATCAAGTAAAATATTTTAGAAAAAATGTTAAATTAAAAAACATAAAAAAAAATGATATTATTTATTGGAAAGGTCATGTTGCCGTTGCTTTATCAAATAAAAAATTAATTCATGCTTATGGACCAATGAAAAAAACTGTAATCATGGATATCAATCTAACTATAAAAAGAATTGAGCAAACTGCTAAATTAAAAGTAATTGGAATTAAAAGGGTTTAAATAGCAAAGGCAGCTTCAGTCTCCCTCCGCTGCCCTTAAAATTAATTTATCTGATTCGTTATATTAGTTTAAGACTCTTTTAGGTTGTATGTGGATATTAAAATATTATTTTAATATTTTTCTGTACGCAAAAATTACAGCAAAAACTATTATTAAAGCCGCAATCCCTTGCTCACCTAAAGCATTAAGCAAATTTATTAAATTTTTTGTTACTTGAGAACCAAAAAAAGCTACATTCGGTCCAAATACAATTTCTGCTATTACCGAAACGGCTAATAGTAGTATACCTAATTCTAAAAATTTGTTTAAATATTTTGTTAATGTTGAAACCCAATTAAGCATATTTTTTTCCTTTTTTTAACCGCCCTAATTATAAACTTAGGGCGGCTGTATAAAAAGCTAATTCGAAGGAAGTAGCTTTAGATGTTTATTACTTAAACAAGTTTAGGATGATAATAGCTGCGATTAATCCAACTATACCTGCATCACCTAAAGATTGTACTAAACTAATAATGTTACCAGCTATTTCACCTACAAATGGAACATTTCCACCTAATAGGCTTACAGCGATACCTAACGCAAGTAATGAAACTACTACTTTTGTTAAGCTGTCAAACATTGAAGTTAATCCTGAGATTGCTTTCATGTTATCCCCCTTTTTTATTAATAAAAAATCAAAACGAATCACATCCGTTTTGAATTACGCATTTTTATCATTTCGAGAGTCTGCCCTCACTATAAAAGGATCTTGACGACTCATAATGAACTCATTTTATGGGGGATTATAAGGAGATATGCGTGCAATTTGAGTCTAATTTAAAATGGCGGAGAGAGAGGGATTCGAACCCTCGAAACGGTTTCCCGTTTACACGCTTTCCAAGCGTGCGCCTTCAACCACTCGGCCACCTCTCCATCACATAGATCTTTTTTTTTATAACACATAGTCTATAAAAAAGAATGGACAATTTAGTTGTATTAAACAATGAAAAGATTTCAGAAAAAAATGAAAAGTTTTTTTGCAGAAATTTTAACTTTAAGATTTTACCTGAAGGTTTAAATCGATTTTTCAATGTACAGTATATTGCTAGGAAATCAAAGATAGATGAACATCATGAACTTGATTTAAAAAATGTAAAAATAGCTTCAAATATAATTCAATTTATTTATTATGTATTATCTACTTTTAAAAATAAAAATACTAAATATTATATAATTACCATTACTCCATATACTTTTTTAGCTTTTTTATTCTTAGTTTTGTTCAGGAAAAAAGTATTCGTTTATCTAATCAGTAGTGGATATGAGGAATGGAAATTTATAATAGGTTCTTGGTCTGTTTGGATTTATCATCTCATGTATTCTATTGTAACATCAAAAGCTACAGTTATTGCCTTGCATGAAAGGCTTTATAAAAAAGATGATGGTCATATAATTGAGTCTTCAACACTAAATCAAGAATGGCTTCAAGATTTAAAAAAACCTGATTTAAGTAAAGTAAAATTTTTAAATGTATCTAGAGTAAATCCAGAAAAAGGAATTTTTGAATTTCTTGAGATGTTTAAGAAATTAAAAATGGATGTAGAAATTTCAATTATTGGAAAAGTTAAAAACCTAACTTTACAAAGTAAGTTTCAGTCAATAATTGAAAATAATTCTAATATATTATTTCCTGGTTATATTTCAGATAGAAAGGAGTTAATGAATGCATACGATAATCATAATATTTTAATTCTACCATCATATACAGAAGGGCAACCCTATGTTGTGGACGAGTCATTAGCTAGAAGGCGACCGGTGCTTATATTTAAAGATATAAAGCATATAATTAAAGGCAGGAAAGGAATTTTTGTCTGTGAAAGAAATATAGACTCATTAGCAAAAACAATAAAATTTATAATTCAAAATTATCCGGATATTCAAAAAGAAATAGATAAGAATAAATTTCCACTAGAGGAGGATATGTTCAAACAAATTTCTAATGTTATTAAAAATAATTAACTTTGTAACAATTTTTTAATTCCTTCTTCGATAGAAATCTTTGGCTTCCAATTTATATCTTTTTTTAATTTAGAAATATTAGCTAGCGAATGCTTTGGTTCACCTGGTCTAAATGGAATGAACTTTCTTTTGCCTCCAAAAATTTTAGCGATAGTATTTATTGAAGTTTTTTTGCCAGAACCTAAATTATAAATTTTTTTAATAGATTTGCTTTTTATAACTCTAATAAATGCATTAGCTAAATCATCAACATGAATAAAATCTCTAGTTTGTTTACCATTACCTACTACTGTTAAAGGTTTTTTATTTTTTTTCTGTGAAAAAAAATTTCCCATAACAGCGCTATATTGACTTGAAGTATTAAGCCTAGGTCCATATACATTGAAAAATCTAAAAGATAGATTTGGCATATTAAATAATGAAGAGTATTTCATGACTAGTTCTTCACCCATAAATTTCGTTAATGCATAGGGGTGCTTTAAATCAATTTTTTCTTTTTCTGAGGTCGGAATTTTTTTTGGTGTTCCATAACAGCTTGAAGATGCAGCATATATAAATTTTTTTATTTTAACTTTTTTTGCAGCCTCAAGTACATTTACCGTACCAAGTACGTTATTTAAAAAATATTTTTTTGGATTTTTAATACTTGGAATAATTTCTGCAAGTCCAGCTAAATGAAAAACATAATCAGCTCCTTTAAAATACTGATCTAAGATTTTACTTTTAGATATATCTGTTTTAATAATTTTTACATTTTTTTTTTTATGATGAGACAAGTTAGATTTCTTTCCTGATACAAAATTATCTAAAATAATTACTTTATGGCCAATTCTGACTAAGTGGTCTGTCAAATTACTACCAATGAATCCAGCGCCACCTGTTATGATTGATCTAGAAAACTTCATTTGATTAATAAATTCATTGTATTTTTGACTAATTTAAAGCCATCCATGATCACCGGATAAGTGATAATTTTTTTTAAAATTATATTTTTTCCATGCTCCGTCATGATCAATAATGAGCTTACATTTTTTTAAATGTTTTTCTAAAATTTTTTTTTTTATCTTGAATTGTTTGTGATCGACTGTAACTATCAGACAATCAAAAGTTGGTAGATCTTTGGGAAAATTAAATGTTTTTACTTTAACGGCATCGTATACCTCCTTATTGCTAAAATATGGATCAAAAAGTCTAACAGTTAATTTTTTCTTTAGTAATGATTTAACTAGAGGTATCACTTTAGAAAGAACACTTACTTTTAAATCTCCCTTGTAAGATAAACCTAAGACACCAATTTTTTTTAAACCCCTGCTTGCAATTGAATTAGCAATAAACCTGCTCATCCCATCATCTGTTTTTATCGTTTCCCGGAGCAATGAAAGTTTATTAACGTTCTTTACTTGTGATAAAATATATCTGCTTGATAATGGTATACAATATCCCCCTGCGCCTATTCCTGGGTGGAAGGTTTCAAGATTCCATTTGGTCCCCACCAATTTTAATACTTCTCTAATATTATCTTTTGGAAAAGCCAAAGATAGCTGATTAGCAAGAGTTATGTCCATGTGTCTGTAGGCATTTTCGACACTTTTAACCATTTCAGAAACTTTATAAGAGCTAGCTAAATGAAGTTTTTTACAAACAATAGATAAAACATCTTTTGTAACTTTTACAGATTTTTCATCTGTTGATCCATAAACTCTATCTAAACTTTCTAAATTTTTTCCACCCTCTATGAACCAGTCTCTTCTTGGAGCTATAGATAACAATAGATTTTTACCAACTGTTAAGTTTTTATTTTTAAAAAATGGTATAATTTTTTTATCTGACACTTTAGGAGCAAGAGTAGACTCTACTATTATTACAGGTGGATTCTTGGCACTTCGATTAATTTTACTTATACAACTTAGGACGTTCATTAATGGCTTGTAGTAAGGTTTACCATCTTTTTCTGTTGGTATAGCTATAAAATGTACTAAAAAATCTTCAGTTATTAAATCTTTATAATTAGAAGTGGCTCTTAGATAATTTTGCTTAACTAATCCCTTAATATCAAATCCAAACCAACTTTTTAAATCTGGGAGAGGTATAACTCCTGAATTGATTTTTTTAACTTTTTCTTTGTTTATATCATATCCAATACATCGAATTTTTTTCTTAGCAAAATAGACCATGGTGGATAAACCAATGTAACCAGTTCCCCATACAGCTATTTTAAATTTTTTTGATTTAAGAAGATTTTTGTAATTCACAAATATATTTTTGATTTAATAAGAAATTTTATGGAGAATATACATATTTTTTAGATAAATTAAACTTATTATTATTTTCTATAAAATTTAATTTCATTTAAACCATAATTTAGTTCTTTTAAAATTTTTACGTCTAAATTTACACCATTTATATGCTCATAATTTTCTTTAAATTGAATGTTTGTCCAAAAAGGGTATTTTTTGAGTTTAACTTTTTTAACATTTATTTCTTTTTTATTTTGGATAAGTTTAATTTCTAACATTGTCTCACTAGTATTTTTGCGTGAAGCTAATATTAATATATTATTTACATCTGCCTGTTTTTCAAAATTAAATTTTAAATCATTTTTATCATCTGAACTAAAAATATAACTATCATCACATATATCCTCACCAATGCTATAATCATCTAATTTATTTTTAATTAATGGATCTTTAATATCATATTCAATTAATCTTTTTTTCAGTAATTTATAATCTTCTTTATGTAAGTATATATCTAGGCAATTTGAATTATTTTCATTTAGTAAAGTATAATTTTTAATTATTTGATTTTTAATTGGGGAATTTACTTTTAAGGAGTTTTTCTCTTCGGTATAATAAAAGCTATTAGGTTTTACAGCATCAATAACTATACTTGGTAAATGATCATTAAAATCTTGTACTAATCTTTTATCAAAATAATCTTTATTAGAATAATCCTCTATATTTTTTTGCGATATTGTTGCCCTGTCTGATGGAAATTTGTAACTTAATACGTACCATTGTGGAGCCCAGCCCCAAACAAAAAGATTTGCTCTTTCTTTATTTAAAAAATTTAAAATTTTTGGGCTTTCAAAATTTATATTAGAAAAACTCAGATCTGATCTTTTTAAATCTTTTGTATAAAACTTATTTTTTTCCAAAAAAAGAGAAGTTAATAATGGCATGCTCAACAAAATCAAAAATATTTTAAGATATTTTGAAGAAAAAATATTTTTATTCACTGCAAATAAATAGCCAACAAATAAAGTTGTTAATGGTATAAGAGGAATTAAATAATGTCTATAAATTACTCCAGTCAATAGAATTGAAAAAAAAATTGAGCCAATACATGTTATTATCAATATTAGATTTATGTCTGTAATTTTTGAAATAATTTTTTTATTTAATGCAAATAAGATAACAATTGAGATCAAAATCTGGAAGTAAAAATAATGAAACAATGAATTGTATAAAAGGTGTTTGATTAAATTGGATTCGTAAATCTCTTTGCTTGAGTTTATAACATCGGTATTAATGTTTTGGCCTAATGAATACTTAGAGACTACTGCTTTTGAAAATTCAAAATAATTTATATAATAATCGCCTATATAGCCGTTTAAAAAATATAAACTAATGATAAAAAAAACAGGGAACAAGAAAAGAAAAGACATTTTATACAAATATTTAAAATTCTTTAACCAAATAAAATATAGACCTGACACTAGAAAAATAGAAATAGCAGTTGGTATTATTTGTGATTTTGAAAATAAAATTAAACCCAAAGGCAAAAATCCAATCAAATTATAGAAAGGGGTTTTTTTTGAATAAATTTTTAAACTGAATAAGCAGAATACAATTAATAAAGTGGACAATAACTCACTTGAGTAATGTTGATAATCAGGGTCATTGGTAAATGAAAAAAATATAAGACCAGGAGCAATAACTAAAATTGATAAGAATTTTCCCAATTCATTTTTAAAATACAAAAATATTAAATAAAAAATTATAGATAAGATAAAAATAGCAGTTAATCGTGTACTTAAAAAGGTTACATCTAATCCAAAAATATTTGGCCAATTTAATATAAGTGAATTTAGAAAACCAGAACTTGTGCCATCAAATTCAAAAATATTGTAATTATTAAGATCAAATCTAATAGCATTAGCCATCATTTGAGACTCATCAATATTTAATATTTCGTAACTCAGTAAATATGAATTGGCCCTTGCTATTAATATAAATAAAAATATAGTAAAAAAAATAATCATTAAATTTAATCAAAGAATATTAGAAAAAATTAATTTGAGTTTATATCATCTATTATAATTAGAACAAATGAGATTAATCTTTGAAATCATATATAATTTTTTAGATAAATATATTCATCGTTTAAGAATTCATAAATTCTTATTAAATTTGAACATAAGGTTTAAATTAATACTCGATGTGGGTTCTCATAAAGGTGAGAGTATTGATGGCTTTTTGAAAATATTTCATGGATGTTCTGTTGTAGGCTTCGAACCTCAGAAGGATTGTTTTAATTTTTTAAATAAAAAATTTAAAAATGCTAGAAATGTAAGAGTTAAAAATTACGCATTAGACAAAAAAAAGGGAACAAGAAAACTAAGAAAAAATATATTAACTACAACTTCAACGTTTTCAAAAACGAATCCCCTTTCAAAACATTATAAAATTAAATCAGTTTTACTAGGTAAAAGGAAGGCAGGTTTTTTAAATGAAGAAAGAGTAAAAATAAACACACTCGATAATTTCACCAAATCAATGAAATTGAAAAAAATTGATTTATTAAAAATTGACACCGAAGGAAATGAAATGCAAGTATTAATAGGAGCTAAAAAAAGTTTGAAAAAAACCGAGATAATTTTAATTGAACATAATTTTACAGACTATTATAAAAATTATGATTTAGATAAGATAACACTTTTTTTGGAGAAAAATTTTTTTAAAAATATTAAAAATTTTAAGTTTCCATTTATGTCTTATACGGATGCAATATATGTAAATACTAAATTAAGGCCAGAAATTTTCTAATACTAGCTTTTTCTTTTTCAGGTGAAAAATTATCAGCTAAAGAAATTCGTTGCTTTTTTGAAATTTTAATAAAATTTTTATTTTCTATATTTTTTAAGATCTCTTTACAAAAACTTTTAATCTCTCCGGTTTTTATTTCTGTAAAAATTGGTTTTTGCCAATACTCTTTTCCGCCTTCACCTGTATAACCAATTACTTGATTTCCGGCTAATGCAGCTTCTACAGGTGGCAACGGTAAGCCTTCAAGTTCGGAAAATGAAAGAAAAATTTTAGACTTCATTAGATTATTAAATACTTCTTTTTCAGACATATTATGAATAGCTTTTAATTTCCATTTCTTTGGAAGATTATTTTTTAAAAAACTTATAATTAATTCACTATGTTTTTTAAGTTTCCGAGGCATAAAAGTTATTAAGTTTAACTTTCTAAAGTTCGTGATAAACTTGTTCTTATCTATCGAATATTTAACGTCGATAATTTTTTTTTTTATTTTAGGAAAAGCTAATGAAATGCAATTTTTTATATCTGTTGAATATGAAAGTATAAATTCTGCATTATTGTACGATTTATTTAATTTTTCAAAATCCTGCGTAGGGAAAATTGAATAACCATTTTGGACAAATATTGCGTATTTTATTTTTTTTTTAAGTAATATATCGTTTGCTAAATGTGCGAATATTTCTGGTAATATAACAAAATCATTATTTTTATCAAAATTTAAATCGTTTTTAGAATTTATCTTTACATTAAACCAAGAGAAATTGTGATTTTTTTTTACAGTTAACTCATTTGCTTTCCAGCCAACATAATTGTTTTCATAAATATTTATTCTTTTATTTATTGAATTTATCCACTTATTTATTTTTTTCTTTTTAAGGTGTGCTACGCAAGAAGAAAAGTTTTTTAAGGAGTTTATATAATTTGAGTATTGGTAAATTATTTTTCCTCCACCTGATGGACTTTGTTGAGCATCAACTAAAAATATAACATTTTTCATTTTTTTATTAATAATAAAATTTTTTCACAATTCCAACTAGCTGTATAATTGTTAACGTGAGATGTTTCTATGAAAACTATATCTGAAAAATTTTTCTTCAATTTTTTTAGACTATTATAATATCTTTTTTCTTCATACCCTTTTCTGTATCTATAAATATCTTCTATAATTAATATCCCACCTTGTTTTAAATATTTATAAGTATTAAAAATTATATTAATTTGATGGTCAAATATATGAGTGCTATCATCAATTATTAAATCAAATTTTTTTTTTAATTTTTTAAACTGTAAATCTATCAATTTTTTATTTTGAACGTCAATATAGTGATATTTAACACCTTTTAATTTTTGTTTTTTTGCATATGAAATTTTATTTTTGTCAATCTCAAAACAGTCTATTGATGCTTTTCTAAAATATTTTCTCCACATTTTAGTAGATGCATTTTTTTCAATGCCTATTTCAGCAATAGAACATTTTTTATTCTTTAAATTTGTTAATAGCAAATTATATAAACTTGTGTATCCACTACGATGCCCCGATAAATTTATTCCCGATTTATTGGTATTATAATTTTTTCCTAAGTTGCATAAAAATGACTCATTTAAAGAACTGTCAAAAATTATCTTTCCAAAACAATCTTCATCTTTTCTAAAAACCACCCTTCTTGTTTTTTGAGAAAAATCAAACGTAAAGTCTTTTTTTTCACCTAAGGGGGGTAAAATTTTTATTTTACAATTAGAAAATATTTTATTAATAGTTTTCATTATCCAGAAAAATAAAAAGCTTTGAAATATTCTATAGTTTTTTTTCATCACGTTTCTTTATTTATTTTTAAAACTCCTATGAACGCTTCTTGGGGAATTTCAACTTTGCCAAATTGTTTTGATCTTGCTTTACCTTTTTTTTGCTTTTCTAAAAGTTTTCTTTTACGGTCAGTCGCTCCGCCTCCGTGAATTTTGGTCAAAACGTCTTTTTTAAAACCTTTGATAGACTCTCTTGCAACTATTTTACCTCCAATAGCTGCCTGGACAGGAATCATAAAATTGTGCCGTGGTATTAAATCTTTTAACTTTTCACAAACTTGTCTACCAGTTGTTTGAGCAAAATCTTTATGTATTATCATTGCTAACGCATCAACAGGTTCAGCATTGACCAATATACCAAGTTTAACTAAATCGCCTTCTCTATAATCAGAAATTTCATAATCAAAGCTTGCGTAACCACTCGATATTGATTTTAATTTATCATTAAAATCAAATACAACCTCATTGAGTGGAAGATCGTATGACAAAACAGCTCTTTTACCTGAATAACTTAAATTAGTTTGTATTCCTCTTTTTTCCTGACAAATTTTTATAATTGACCCCAAATATTCATCTGGAGTTATAATTGTAGATTTTATCCATGGCTCCTCTATTTTTTCAATCTGAGAAAGATCCGGCATATTTGATGGATTTTGTAAATCTAAAATTTCACCTTTAATTTTATGTACCTTATAAATCACTCCTGGAGTAGTTGTAATTAGATTAACATCAAATTCTCTTTCGAGTCTTTCTGTTATAATTTCAAGATGTAATAAACCTAAGAATCCACACCTGAATCCTAGCCCAAGAGCGCTGGATGACTCCGGCTCGAAAGAAAAACTTGAGTCATTTAGTTTTAATTTTGCTAGTCCATCTTTTAGTTTTTGATATTCAGAGCTATCTACCGGAAAAAGTCCGCAAAATACTACAGGTTTACTTGGTTTAAAACCTGGAAGAGGTTTGTCAACAGGCGCACTAGCATCACAAATTGTGTCTCCAACTTTTGTTTCTGAAAGAGATTTTATACCTGTAATAATAAAACCTATCTCACCTGAACTTAACTCTTCAATATCATTTGGCTTAGGAGTGAATACTCCTACTTTTTCGACCACATATTGTTGATCGTTAGACATTAACTTTACCTTCATGTTTTTTTTTAATTTTCCATTTATGACCCTGACTAAAATAACTACACCGAGATAACTGTCATACCAGCTATCAACCAATAAACATTTTAATTTTTCATCCACAGCTCCTTCTGGAGCAGGTAGTTTATTAATAATTGCCTCTAATATTTCATCAATTCCTTCTCCAGTTTTACCAGAACAAGAAATGGCATTAGTTGTTTCTATTCCAACAACATCTTCAATTTCTTTTTTTGTTTTTTCAATGTCTGATGCTGGTAAATCAATTTTATTTAAAATTGGTATAACTTCATGATTAATTTCTAAAGCTTGGTAGACATTTGCTAAGGTTTGAGCCTCAACTCCTTGAGTGCTATCTACAATCAAAAGAGATCCCTCGCAAGCTGATAAAGAACGACTTACTTCATAACCGAAATCTACATGGCCCGGAGTATCAATTATATTTAATATATAATCCTTACCATCTTTGGATTTATAGTTTAGTTTAACTGTTTGAGCCTTAATTGTAATTCCTCTTTCTCGCTCAATATCCATTGAGTCTAGGACTTGTTGTTTCATCTCACGATCAGTTAAACCACCGCATTTATGAATGATACGATCAGCAATTGTTGATTTACCATGATCAATGTGCGCAATTATAGAAAAATTACGTATTCTTTTTGTTTCTGACATCAGGACCTAATTATAGCGCCAGTTTTTTTACTCACTGTATCGATAATCTTTTTACTGATTTCATCTAAATCATTCTCTGTAAGAGTTTTATCGATAGCTTGTAAAGTAACATTAATCGCAACTGATTTTTTATCTTTTGGAATATTTTCTCCTTCGTAAATGTCAAAAGTTGATACATTTTGAATAAGACTGCCATCAACTTCTCTTATAATTTTCTCAAGGGCGCCGATCTTAAAGATTTTATCGATCACAAAAGCAAAATCTCTTTCTGATTTTTGATAATCTGAAGCTTGAAAACTTTTTTTGCTTTGTCTTTGTTTCTTGTGTGATTCAGGAATATTTTTCAAAAAAATTTCGAATCCAAAAATATTTTTATCTTTGTAATCTAAGTTTTTTATGATTGCAGGGTGTATTTCTCCGAAGTACGCTAGGTGAGGACCTTTTTCTGATTTTAAAGTTATCGATCCTGATCTACCTGGATGATAACTGTGCTTTGTGTTATCGCTTACAAAAAGGTTTATTTCTTCTACTCCAAGTTCGACCAAGGTTTTAATAGCATCACTTTTAATATCAAAAACATCTACGTCTCTTTCCTTGTCTAACCAACTTTTTCTATTCATTTTTCCAGATTTTAAACCTCCAACCACAATCTGTTGTTCACCTGGGTTTTTTCCAAAAAATGTTGGGCCAATTTCAAATAAAGATAAGTCTTCGTATCCCCGATCTTGATTCTTTTTCAAATAAATTGCTAAATTAGAAAAGATCGATCGTCTTAGAACATCTAAATCAGAAGAAATAGGATTATAAATTGGAATTTCTTTTTCACCTTTAGAAAATTGTTTATCAATCTTTGAGTCTGTAAAAGACCAGGTAACTATTTCCATATAGCCTTTAGAGGCTAAAGATCTCTGCGATAAATGGAACAGCTTTTGTTTGAAGTTTAAAGTATCTTGGGTTCTATTTTTGCTTGGCTCAATTAACTTTATATTATTAAAACCTTTGATCCGAATTAGTTCCTCGATCAAATCTTCATCCAAACTCACATCTGGTCTCCAGCTTGGCACCTCTACTTTTATAGCTTTATGAGCTTTTTTACATTTAAAACCTAGAGAGGATAAAATTTTATCAATCTCATTTGCTGTAATTGGAATGCCAATAAGTTTTTCAAATTTTTCTACTTGAAAGTTAATTACCTTTTTTTTTTGATTTGTCTTTCCGCTAATTTGGAACTTACTTGCTTCCCCACCACAAATTTTTAAAATTAGCTCGGTTGCAAGTTCTAGCCCCTCTTTGATTGAATTAGGGTCAATTCCTCTTTCAAATCTGTATTTCGCATCAGTATTTATATTAAGTGCTCTAGCTGTTTTTCTTATTGAGGATGGACTGAAATAAGCTGCTTCTAATAGTATATTTTTTGTATTTAATTCAGTAGAGGTAGTAGTTCCTCCAATAATCCCGCCCAAACCTAAAACGCCAGATTTATCAGAAATAACACACATATCTTTGTTAAGTTTATATTTTTTGTTATCTAGCGCCTCAAACATCTCACCCTCTTTAGCGTTTCTAACTATAATTTCTTTTTTTATTTTATCTGCATCATAAGCATGCAATGGTCTGTTTAGATCAAACATTACATAGTTTGTAATATCCACTACAGCAGATATAGGTTTTAAACCCAATGCGATTAATTTATTTTTAAGCCAATCAGGGCTTTCTTTATTAGTAATATTCTTTATGTAACAGCTTCCAAAGGTTTCGCACCCTTGATTCTTTTCTTTCATAATTGATGTTTTAATTTGGTGTTTAGAATTTTGTTTAATTTTTTTTCTATTTATTTGTATTAATTTCCCAACTCCTGCTGATGAAAGATCTCTTGCAATACCTCTAACACCTAAACAATCAGCACGGTTGGGAGTTATTGAAATATCAATTGCTTTTTGAGAGCTGATTTTAAAATAACTTTTTCCTATTTCTTTCTCTTTATTTTTAAGTTCGATAATTCCTTCACTTTCATTTGATAAATTGAGTTCACTTTCAGAGCAAAGCATTCCTTTAGACTCTACTCCTCTTATTTTTGCTACCTTTAATTCAAATTTAGTTTTAGGTATTACTGCGCCTGGCGGTGCATAAATAGTGATCAGACCTTCTCTTGCATTTGGAGCGCCACAAACAACTTTTAAAATCTCCTTACCACCAATAGTAACATCACAGACTTTTAATTTATCAGCGTTTGGATGTTTTTCTGCTTTTAAAACTTTTGCAATTTTAAATTTACCCATCTCTCCAGAGTTTTCTTTTATACCTTCAACCTCAAGTCCGATATTTGTAAGCTGATTAATAATCTCACTTTCTTTAGCAGATGTTTTAAGGTGTTCTTTTAACCAAGGAATTGTAATAATCATTTGCTCAACCCTCTATAATTTGTTGGCACATCTAATGGATCAAATCCAAAATGGTTAAGCCATCTATAGTCTGCCTCAAAGAAAGCTCTCAGATCATTGATTCCATATTTTAACATTGCCAATCGATCAATTCCTATTCCGAATGCAAATCCTTGATATTTTTTTGTGTCGATTTTTACATTTTTTAAAACATTGGGATGAACCATTCCGCATCCTAAAACTTCTAACCACTTGTCTCCTTCTCCAATAACTATTTTTCCTTTTTCAATTTTGTATCCAATGTCAACTTCTGCCGAAGGTTCCGTAAAAGGGAAATGACTTGGTCTAAATCTCATTTTTAAATTTTTGACCTCAAAAAATTCTTTAATAAAATAATCTAAACAACCTTTAAGGTGTCCCATTGTGATGCCTTTATCTATATGAAGACCTTCAAGTTGGTGAAACATTGGGGCGTGAGTCTGATCACTGTCACATCTGTAAGTTCTTCCAGGTACAATTATTTTAAAGGGTGGTTTACTTGATAACATTGATCTTATTTGGACTGGTGAAGTATGTGTTCTTAACAATAATTTTTTATTTTCCTCTAAATAAAAAGTGTCATGCATATCTCTTGCGGGATGCTCTTCTGGGGTGTTCAGTGCAGTAAAATTATTATATTCGGACTCAACGTCTGGTCCTTCTGCCACTGAAAAGCCTATCTCCGAAAAGATCGAAGATATTTCATCTATAACTTGAGAAACTGGATGAATTTTTCCTTGTCGGTCGGGTCTAATTGGAAGTGTTATATCAACTTTTTCATTTTTAAGTTTTTCATTAATTTCAATAGTCTCAATTTCAATATTTTTTTGTTCTAATTGATGTGTTAAATCATCTTTAATTTTATTTAAGTTTGACGCAAACTCTTTTCTTTTTTCTTGGTCTAAGGATCCTAGAGATTTGAACTGTTGTGTAATTTGACCATTTTTTCCAAAAAATTCTGTCTTTATATTTTGCAGGTCATCTTTTGTTTTAACCGTATCTATCTTTGCGTTAAACAACGAACTTATTTTATCTAAATCACTCATTAGGTAATTGATATTTAATATAAAGTTGGGATTAAATCAAAGAACCTTTTAAGCTAGGGAGGTTTGAACCTTTTTTACCACTGATTTGAAGACTTCAGGATTGTTATAAGCAAGCTCTGCTAGAACTTTTCTGTCCAACTTAATTTTTGATTTAGCTAAGCCATTAATAAATTTTGCGTATGTTAATCCTTCAGCTCTTACGCCAGCGTTAATTCTTTGTATCCATAATGATCTAAATTCTCTTTTTTTTGCTTTTCTATCTCTGTAGGCATATTGCATCGCTTTTTCCATAGCTTGACGCGCTATTCGAATAGTGTTTTTTCTTCTACCTCTTTGACCTTTTACTGATTTTAAAACTTTATTATGTTTTGCTCTACTTACTACACCACGTTTTGTTCTAGCCATTTTATCCTCTTAAATTATATGGCATGTACGATTTAACAATTTTTGAATCCTGTTTTGTCATAATTGTAGTGCCTCTTTGTTTTCTAATCTGTGAATTTGTTCGCTTAATCATACCATGCCTTTTACCAGCTTGAGGCATTTTAATCTTACCTGAAGCAGTAAATCTAAATCTTTTTTTTGCTGAGCTTTTTGTTTTAAGTTTTGGCATAAAATATTTCGGTTTTATATAGGCAATGATAAATGTTTACAAGGTGCTATTATTGGTGATTTACAGAGGTTGAATTATCATAACCATCTGACGACCTTCAAATTTTGGCTTGCTTTCGACTTTTGCAATATCCTTGGTCTCTTCGATTATCTTGTTCATTAAATCCTTACCAAGATCAGTATGCTGCATTTCTCTACCTTTAAATTTAACCGTAAACTTTACTTTATCGCCCTTTGAAATAAATTTTTTAGCATTTTTTATTTTAAAATTATAATCATGCGCTTCTGTTCCTGGTCTAAGCTTTATTTCTTTCAGTGAAACTGTTTTTTGTTTTTTTTTGGCTAAATTTGCTTTTTTTTGTAAATCATATTTATATTTTCCCATATCCATAATTTTACATACTGGTGGATTTGCATTAGGTGATATTTCAATTAAGTCTAGTCCCTCTTGTTTTGCCAGTTCAATAGCTTTGTTTAATGGCATAGCACCAAGATTGCCTCCATCGCTTCCAATAACTTGAACGTCTAAAGCTCTTATTCGTTCATTAGCCTTAGGGCCTTGGGGTTTACTTCTTCGCTGAAAATAATTTGGTTTAAAGTTTGACACTTAATTTAAAGGCAACTTATTAGAGGAAAGCATATTTTTTATTAAATCTTCTCTTTTCATAATTTCTTGTTTGTCTGAACCTAATTTTCTTACTGTAACAGTATTTTCTTTAACTTCTTTTTTTCCACAAACAATTATAAAAGGAACTTTCGCTAAGGAGTGTTCTCTGACTTTATAATTTATTTTTTCATTTCTTAAATCCATTTCACATTTTATACCCTCTTTAAATAAATCTTCAAATAACTTTTTTACATAATCATTGTTCTCCTCAGCTATTGGACATACCACAGCTTGTGCTGGGGATAGCCAAAAAGGTAATTTGCCTGCGTAATTTTCAATTAATATTCCTATAAATCTCTCTAGAGAACCAAATAATGCCCGGTGTAGCATTACAGGAACTTTTTTATTGCCATCTTTTGCAACATAAGAAGCTCCTAATCTGTTAGGTAAATTTAAGTCAACTTGTAATGTTCCACATTGCCAATCTCTACCTATTGCATCTCTTAAAACAAATTCAATTTTAGGACCATAAAAAGCTCCCTCTCCTTTGTTAATTGTATATTTAAGTTTAGATTGTTTAATAGCAGCAAGAAGAGCGGACTCTGATTTATCCCACACACTATCATCACCAACTCTTTTTTCAGGCCTATCAGAATATTTTAAAATCACATTTTCAAACCCTAGATCTCTATAAATTTCCAAAATTAGATTCGTCACTGATAACGACTCTTGGGTTATTTGATCTTCTGTACAAAATATATGTGCATCGTCTTGTGTAAAAGCTCTAACGCGTAATAATCCATGTAAAGCTCCAGACGGTTCGTACCTATGTACTTTACCAAACTCAGATAACTTAAGTGGCAAATCTCTATAACTTTTTAATCCTTGGTTAAATACCTGAACACAGCCAGGGCAGTTCATTGGTTTTACAGCAAATATTTTTTCATCTGGTGTTTCTGACGTGAACATGTGTTCCCCAAATTTTTCCCAATGTCCTGATTTTTCCCATAGAGTTTTATCTAAAAGTTCAGGTGTGTTGATTTCCTTGTATCCAGCAAGTCTTTGTTTAGCTCGCATATACTCAACAAGACGTTGAAATAATAACCATCCTTTATCATGCCAAAATACTGCACCTGGACTTTCCTCTCTAAAATGGAATAGATCCATTTCTTTTCCAAGTTTCCTGTGGTCTCTTTTTTCAGCTTCCTCTAATCGATGGAGATAATCGTCAAGTTCTTTTTTAGATGTCCAGCATGTACCATAAATTCTTTGAAGCATTTCATTGTTAGAGTCACCTCTCCAATATGCGCCGGATACTTTAGTTAATTTAAATGCTTTACCTATTTTTCCAGTTGAGGCTAAATGAGGCCCTCTACATAGATCATGCCATTTACCATGATGATAAATAGATACCTCTTCTCCGGAAGGGATACTTTCAATTATTTCTGCTTTATATTTTTCACCGATCTTTAAAAAATGCTTAACGGCATCATCTCTTTTCCATACCTCTCTATGAGTTTTTTCATCTCTATCTACTATCTCTGCCATTTTTTTTTCAATTTTTTTCAAGTCTTCTTCTGTAAAAGGTTCTTTTCTTGAAAAATCATAATAAAAACCATTATCAATAACTGGACCTATTGTAACTTGAGTACCTGGGAAAAGTTCTTGAACTGCCATCGCTAAGATATGAGCAGTATCATGTCTTATAACTTCTAAACCTTCTTTATCTTTAGGTGTAATAATTCTTACTTTGGCATCTTTAGTTATTTGATGACTTAAATCTTTTAAGTCACCATCAACTTCCATAATTAAAGCAATTTTTTCCAGGGACTTACTGATTTTTTTTGTTAAGTCAAAACCAGTAATGGATTTTTCAAAGTCTATCTTTTTTCCGTCTAATAATTGAATTTGCGGCATTAATTTTTAATTAATCTTTTGTATTCTTTTAAATTAGATTGGCACATTGTTTCAACATCAAATTTCTTAGTAATGTTTTTTCTACCTTCATTTCCTATTAATTTTAATTCATCCTGTGATAATTGAATAACAGTATTTAAAATTTTAGCAAGTTCTCTTGGATCATCATGCTTGTACAAAAAACCAGTTTTTTTATTAATTATTGTTTCTTTTGATCCTCCAATATTGCTAGCAACAATTGGTTTACCCATAGATTGAGCTTCAACAGAAACTCTTCCAAATGCTTCTGGTTCTATTGATGCTGACACAACAACGTCGGCTAAGGAATAAGCTAAAGGCATCTCTTTACAATGTTGAATAAATTTTACTTTTTTATTTAAGCTATATCTTTGAACCATATTAATTAATTTTTTTGAGTAAACTTTCCTTCCTTGGTCCGAGCCAAGTATTATCGATTGAAAATTAGTAACGTTATAGTCTTCAATTAAGATATTTAAAGACTCGATAAATTTTTCTTGTCCTTTCCAATAGGTAAGCCTTCCCGGTAAAAGAATTGTAAACTTATTTGTTGATAAACCCCACTCTTGTTTGAGTTTTTCTTGTTTAAGCGCTGATATATTTTTTGAATTGAAATAATCAACATTTATTCCTCTAAAAATTACTCTAAGTTTTTTTTCTTTACTTAAATAATCACTATAGTTTTCATTTATATGACCAAATATAAAATTTGAGCCTGCAATAGTTAATTTTGCTCTTAGCATTATACTATTGTAAAATTTTTTTAAATTGTTGTTAAAATTATAAGTTCCATGAAATGTAGTTACAAAAGCTCTTCTTGTTATAATAGATGCAAAATAACAAGACCATGCTGGAGCGCGGCTCCTGGCATGAATTATGTTTATTTTAAAAAAGAGGATGTAAAAAATTAAAACTAAAGTATTAAATAATATTAAAAGAGGATTTTTTGAATGAACCGGTAATCTTATTAATTTAACTTTATCCTTTTTTATGAATTTTAATAGTGCTCCTCCAGATGTAGCTAAAAATGACCCACAATCATTTTCTGATAGAAAATGAGCAATGTCGTAGCAGCCTGTTTCGGCTCCGCCGTAACCTAGCTTAGGAATAACTTGAAGAACATTTATTTTAGTGCTCATGCTAATTGATATATAATAACAAATTAAAATACTTATATGAAAAAATTTAAATATTTAAATATTTCTGATACAAAAAAACTTAGATATATCGACAATTATTATAAAAATAAACTTTATATAGTTTTTCTTCCAGGCTTTATGTCTGATATTGATGGAAAAAAACCTAAAGCTTTTAAAAAATACGCTATTAAAAATAAGTTAGGTTTTTTGGCTATCGAGTATTCTGGGCATGGAAAGTCATCGGGTGAGTTTACAAAAGGAAATATAACTGCATGGTCTAATGATGCTAAAAATTCAATTAAAAGGATTGTAAAAAAAAATAAATTTATACTTGTTGGTTCAAGCATGGGTGCCTGGATTTCTCTAAATCAATTTAAATATTTTAAAAAACAAATTTTAGGTTTTGTGGGCATTGGCTCTGCTCCTGAATTTCTTGAAAGGTTGATGTGGAAAAAATTTACTAAAAAAATGAAAAAGGAAATTAAAACAAAAGGTATAATTACAATAAAACATGGTCGATCAAGTTTTAAGAATAAATTAAATGAATACCCGATAACGTTTCAATTAATAAAAGATGGAAGAAAAAATAAAATAATATCTAAAAAAATAAGATCAAAAATTAAAGTAACGATGGTTCATGGTGGTAAAGATGAGGTTGTGCCGGTATATTTTTCAAGAAAAGTTCTTGCAGTATTCCCTAATGCAAAGAAAAAGATGGTAGTGATTAAGAACGGAGACCACAGTTTATCAAATCAAATTCCTCTAAAAAAAATAATTAAAGAGTTAAATAGTATTGTTAAAGATATAATTTAGTCCTTCAACATAAGTTGGGTACTTTAATTTATAATTAAAAAATTCTTTCATTTTTTTATTATTTACTTTTTTCGAGTCTTTATAAAAGTTTTTTAACATTTCACTTTTTATCTCATTTATTTCAATAGTTTGAGGCTTATCAATTCCTAGCAATTTAACTCCATACATCGTGACTTCCTCTGCAGACGCAGGTTGATTGTCTGAAATATTATAGATTTCTCTTTTTTTAAAATTATTTAAAGAAATAGATAAAACATTTGCAATATCTTCTACATGGATACGAGAAAAAAAATGGTTTTTTTTATTTATTATATTGGCTTCTCCAGACTTTAATCTTTTTAAAATATTATATTGATTAGAATAAATTCCTGACAATCTAAAAATTTGGAACGGTAAATCAAATTTACTTGCCAATTGCATCCATTCTTTTTCAACTTTAAGTCTTTCAACACCATTTGGCGAATTTGGCTTAGTTTCACTATTTTCATCTACCCATTCTCCATTATGATTTCCATAAATACTGGTTGCAGAAAGGTAAGTTATCCATTTAAATTTACTTGACTTAAAATAATCTTTAAGATTTTTTATCACAATGTCAGTTCCATTAACTGGAGCTATAGAAAGAAGAACATGATCTGCTTCCTCGAATCTTGATATTAAGTTTTTATCAAAAACTTCTTCTGTAAATTGAAAACTTTCGTAATTTATATTTTCAAATTTTTTATTTTTTGAATTCTCTCGTGATGTGGTTGTTAGTTTAAATGGAACTCCTCGCTCATTTAATCTTTTAATAAAATTTTTAGCTACTTGCCCAAAACCAAAACAAACGATATTCATTGTCTTCATTTAGCTGACTTTTTTAATGGCGGGCTTTAATGTAATTGGATTGTCTAGTTTATCTAGCATTTCAACAGGGCAGATTTGTTTAAAATTTTTTAATTCAACTCCAAAGTTATTTAATATTTTTTTAGCTATTTTTGAATTTGTTTCTTTGACAAAACTTCTTAAATTATCTTTTAAAAAACTTTTCCAATAATCAGTTTCAACTGCTTGCCAAATAATTGAGGCTGGATTAGCATAATTTTCGAAAGTATTTTTTTTATCATAAATAAAAGCCATACCGCCTGTCATACCTGCTCCAAAATTATCTCCTACTTCACCCAATATAATGGCTGTGCCGCCTGTCATATACTCACATCCATGAGCTCCACATCCTTCTACTATCGAGAAGCTACCAGAATTTCTTACTGCAAATCTTTCTCCTGCTTGCCCTGATGCAAATAATTTTCCAGAAGTTGCTCCATAAAGAACAGTATTTCCAATTATTGTGTTTTCATTAGAGACTAGTGAACTTTTTGGTGATGGATACACAACAATAGTCCCTCCAGATAATCCTTTACCAACGTAGTCGTTACAGTCTCCTTCGACAGTAAGTTTTACTCCTTTAGTTAAAAAAGCACCAAGAGACTGTCCTGCCGAACCCTCTAGTTTAATATGAACCGTATTTTCTTCTAATTTATTGTTACCAAATTTTTTATATATGTGATGGGATAATCTTGTTCCCACTGACCTTGATGTATTCTCTATCTCGTAATTAAATTTGTTTTCTGAGTCCGTTTTAATCTTACCTTTTATCTCATGCCAAATCTTTTCATCGAGAGTATCTGGTACTTCATTAATATGTTTATCTTTGCAATATCTTAAGTTTTCTCCTGGATCTGCTTGAACTAATAAAGGATTTAAATCTAAATCATCTAAGTTTGATGCTCCTTTATTTACCTGGGTTAATAAATCTGTTCTTCCAATAATGTCATTGATTGACTTGAATCCTAAAGAGGCGAGAATTTCTCTTACCTCAGTTGCAGCAAACTTAAATAAATTTACAACTTTTTCTGGAGTACCAGTAAATTTTTCACGTAAAGCTTCGTCTTGACTGCAAACTCCAACCGGACATGTGTTTGAATGACATTGTCTTACCATTATACATCCCATAGCAACTAAAGAAGACGTTCCCATTCCATACTCCTCTGCTCCCATCATTGCAGCCATTACAATATCTCGACCAGTTTTTAATCCTCCGTCTGTTCTTAAAGTAACGTTATGTCTTAAATTGTTTAACGTAAGAATTTGGTTCGCTTCTGTTAAACCCATCTCCCAAGGTATACCTGCATATTTAATACTTGTTTGTGGACTCGCTCCAGTTCCACCTGAGTGACCCGAAATTAAAATGATATCTGCTTTTGCTTTAGCTACTCCAGCTGCAATTGTTCCAATACCAGTTGAAGCAACTAATTTTACTCCAACTCTTGCACCTGGATTGATTTGTTTTAAATCATAAATTAATTGAGCTAAGTCTTCTATAGAATAAATGTCATGATGCGGTGGTGGAGATATTAAAGTAACACCTGGAGTCGAATGTCTTAATCGTGCTATTTCCTCTGTAACTTTAAAACCAGGAAGCTGACCACCTTCACCTGGTTTAGCGCCTTGAGCAATTTTTATTTCTATTTCGTTAGCATTATTTAAATAGTCAACAGTTACTCCAAATCTTGCAGATGCAATTTGTTTTACCCTTGAGTTTGCGCTATCTCCGTTAGGTAATGTTTTAAATCTTTTGGCATCTTCGCCTCCTTCTCCGCTGCAAGAGGCTCCCTTAATTCTATTCATGCCCACTGCTAAAGTTTCATGGGCTTCTGCAGATAATGCGCCATGAGACATGCTTCCACTTCCAAACCGTTTTAAAATTTCTTCAATAGATTCAACTTCATTTATGTTTATCGGTTTTCTTTTTTTTTTAAATTCTAATAAATCTCTTATATTAATTGGTGGTAAATTATGAATTCCTGCTGAATACTTTTTATATAACTCGTAAGAACCACTACCTACAGCACTTTGTAATAAATGAATGAGTTTTCCTTGATATTGATGATCTTCTCCACTTTTCCTATATCTGTACAAGCCCCCAATTGGTAAAGTGAATACATTTTTAGCATTAAATTTTTTATGAAGTTCTTTAATTTTCTTTTCAATTCCAATTATTCCTATTCCTGAAATTCTTGAGGACATTCCTGGAAAATAATCTGAAACAATTGCTCTACTTAAGCCCACTGCTTCAAAATTGCATCCGCCTCGATATGAGCTTATTACCGATATTCCCATCTTCGACATAATTTTAAGAAGGCCAGCATCAATTGATTTTTTAAATTTATTTACACAAGTTTCAAAATCAGATTTACCAAATAATTTTTTTTCAAATCTTTGGTAAATACTATCTATTGCTAAATATGGGTTTACTGTTGTAGCACCAACGCCGATTAAAATAGCAAACGAATGAGTGTCCATTGCATCAGCGCACTCGACATTTAAAGAACAGTAACCTCGTAAACCATGTTTAACCAAGTGAGAATGAACTGCTCCAACTGTTAATATGCTTGGAATGCTTGCTTTTTGACTAGAAATATTTTTATCAGATAATATTAAGCAAGTACTTCCCTCCCTGACTGCTGTTTCTGCCTCTTCTCTAATTACTTCGATTCTTTCCTTAAGAGATTTTTCAGTATCAAAAGTACAATCAATTACTTTTGCTTTTTTTAAAAAAAATTTTTTAAATTTTTTAAATTGTGAATTTGTAAGTATAGGACTATCTAAAACATAAATATTTTCTTCAGTTAAATTATCAAAATCTAAAATATTTCCTAGGTTTCCAAATCTTGTTTTTAAACTCATTACTTTATTTTCTCTAAGGGAATCTATTGGGGGATTCGTTACTTGGCTAAAATTTTGTCTGAAATAATGTGATACAGGTCTAAAATGACTTGATAAAACTGCAACAGGGGTATCGTCACCCATTGATCCTGATGCTTCTTTACCTTCCTCAGCCATAGGATGAAGAATTAATTCTAAGTCCTCTATGCTTAGTCCTGACAAGTACTGTCGTTTTCTCAAATCCTCATTTAAAAAATTTGGCTTTTCATCTGCAGGTAAAATTTTTTTCTCTAAATCGATAATTTGTTTATTGTATTTTCTATAGTCTTTGGCTAATTGATCTTTCAATTCTTTATCTTTAAAAAGTTTTCCTTTTTTTAAATCTATTGCAATAATTTGTCCTGGTCCAAGTTTACCTTTTTCAATAATTTTTTCTTCAGGAATTTTTATCATTCCAGTTTCTGATCCAGCAAAAAATAAGTCATCTGAAGTGATTGCATATCTTAGAGGTCTTAATCCATTTCTATCTGAAGAAGCTAAAACCCACTTGGCATCAGTTGCACAAATAGCAGCTGGACCATCCCAAGGCTCTATTGTGCTGTTAAGGAAATTAAATAAATCTTGGTGATTTTTTGGAACTGTTTTGCTTCTCTTTGACCATGAATCTGGGATCATCATTAATTTTATCAATGGAGCTAATTTTCCTGAGTGAGTTAAAAGTTCAAAAACATTATCTAGCGCTCCCGAGTCAGAAGAGCTTCTTATAACTGGCTTTAAATTTTTTACATTTTTAAAAAGTGGACTTGACATATCTTGCTCGTGAATTTTCATCCAGTTTATATTTCCTTTAACTGTGTTAATCTCACCATTGTGCGCCAAAGTTCTAAAGGGTTGTGCCAAGTCCCAACTTGGAAAGGTGTTAGTTGAGTATCTTTGATGAAAAATTGCAAACCTGGAAGTTAATTTTTCATCATTTAAATCAGGATAAAACTCGGATAACATTTCAGCCAAAAACATACCTTTATAAACAATAGATCTTGAGCTGAAAGAACAAATGTAAAAATTTTTAATTTGTTTGTCTCTTGCAACCTTTTCAATTTTTTTCCTTGTTTCGAATAAATCTCGCTCAAGGTCATTAGTTTGTAAACTATCATTTTTTTTAAACATTACTTGAGCAATTTCTGGACGATTTTGGTCTGCAGTTTTACCAAGAACACTTGGGTTTATTGGAACTTGTCTCCAACCGTATATATAATAATTTTCAGCCAAAAGTGCTGACTCGATAATCTCTCTACATTTTTCTTGTTCAGAGTAGTCTGTCCTTGGAAGAAACACCATTCCAACACAAATTCTTTTGTTTTTATCCAAGGTGTGTCCAGTTGATAAAATTTTTTCTTTAAAAAACTCTGGAGCAATTTCAATTTGAATTCCAGCACCATCACCGGATTTACCATCGGCATCAACTGCTCCTCTGTGCCAAATAGCTTTTAAAGCCTCTATTCCGTACTCAACAATTTTTCTAGATTTTTTTCCATCTGTAGAAGCAATTAACCCAACACCACATGCATCATGCTCCATTTTTAGATCATAATTAAAGCTTTTTTCTAAAATTTTTTTATTTTTAATATAATTTTTCATTATTTATGCAGCTTCTTCAGCTTTTTGTTTTTTAATTTTTTTTTGCAAATATTTCTCAATTTGATTTGCAGCATCTCTTCCGTCTCTTATGGCCCAAACAACCAAAGAAGCTCCTCTTACAATATCACCCGCTGCAAACACTCCATCTAAATTAGTCTGCATAGATTTCAAATCAATTTTAATTGTTCCCCATTGAGAAATAACTAATTCTTTAGCATTGAATAAATTTGGCAGGTCTTCAGGATCAAAACCTAAAGATTTAATTACAAGATCTGCAGGTATCTTATATTCTGAACCTTGTTCAACTTCGGGTCTTCTTCTACCTGAAGAGTCTGGCTCACCTAATGTCATTTTATTTACTTCAACTGACTCAACTTTTGATCTCCCAATAAAGCTTTTGGGACTTGTTAACCAAACAAATTCTACGCCCTCTTCTATTGCGTTTCCAACCTCTCTTGCAGAACCAGGCATATTCTCTCTGTCTCGTCTGTATAAGCATTTTACTGATTTAGCATTTTGCCTAACTGATGTCCTTACGCAATCCATCGCTGTATCTCCACCACCGATAACAACTACATTTTTCCCTTCTGCATTCAATGTTCCATCATCAAATAACTCCACTTTATCACCTAAGCCTTTTCTATTGGACGCAGTTAAAAACTGCATTGCTGGAAAAATATTATTTAGATCTTGTCCAGGAATATTTATTTCTCTAGGTTTGTAAACACCGGTAGCAATCAAAATCGCATCATGCTTCTCTTTCAACTCATATAAAGTTTTATCCTTACCTACTTCAAAATTTTGAACAAATTTAATTCCGCTATCTTTTAATAACTTTGTTCTCCTTTCAACAACAAATTTTTCCAATTTAAAATTAGGAATTCCATAAATTAAAAGACCGCCCGGCCTATCGTATCTATCATATATTGTAACTTGATAACCTGATTTTCTTAATTCCTCCGCGCACGCCATTCCAGCTGGCCCAGCACCGATAATGCCAATCGATTGCTTTAACTCTTTTTTAACTTTTAAAGATTTAACCCAACCTTTTTCCCAGGCAGTGTCTGTAATATATTTTTCTATTGACCCTATGGTAACAGTTCCGTGTCCCGACTGTTCAATAACGCAATTTCCTTCGCACAATCTGTCTTGAGGACAAATTCTACCACAAACTTCTGGCATATTATTTGTGCTTTGTGAAAGCTCATAAGCTTCTTTTAATCTACCTTCGGCAGTTAATTTCAACCAATCTGGAATATTATTACTTAATGGACAATGTATTTGACAAAAAGGTACGCCACACTGAGAGCATCTGCTAGATTGCTCTGTAGCTTTGTTGGTGATGTATTCTTTATAAATCTCATTAAAGTCACCTTTTCTTTTTTCTGTGCCTCTTTTTTCAGGTGTCTCTTTTTTTAAATCTACAAACTTGAGCATTTTTTTTGTCATGTATGAGTTAAATAAGTTAAGAATTTATTGAAAGAAAGTTTTTAAAGGTCAATGGTTATTACCTATATTGCAAAAACCTCAAAAAAGTAATGTCATTTATTGCATACCTGATATGCATTAGATATTGCCAATAAAAAAACAACCTTTAATTTTATCTTTATATAAGTGATTGTAATTTTTTTCTTATCTCTAATTCAAGGTATAACAGAATTTTTACCAATAAGTTCCTCCTCACATTTAATAATTGCTTCTGAATTTTTAGAGCTTAAAAAAAACCTCTCAATCGATGTGAGTTTACACATAGGTTCCTTTTTGGCTGTTTTAGTTTATTTTTATAAGGACGTTATTAATTTTTACAAAAACAAAGCTCTTTTTTTTAAGATTGTAATATCTTCAATTCCAGTAATGCTTACAGGTTTCATTTTAGTTGAAACAAACTTTATTGAAAAAATTAGAAACATTGAAACAATAGCTTGGACAACATTAATATTTGGTATTTTATTATTTATAAGTGACAAGTTCAAAATTGAAAAAACTATAAAAAAAAATTTTAGTTTAAAATCAGCAATATTTATAGGGTTCTTACAAATTTTATCTTTAATACCTGGAGTGAGTAGATCAGGTATAGCTATCACTGCGGCAAGATTATTAAAATTTAAGCGAGTTGACTCAGCGAAAATATCTTTTTTGATCTCTATTCCAATTTTAGGTGCAGTTTCGATTTTTGGACTAAAAAATATTATTTTTTCACAAAGCCAATATTTTTATAAACTTAATATTTTTGCGATTTTTTTTGCCTTTTTATTCTCGCTAATAACAATTAAATATTTTTTAAAATATTTAAATAAATTTAGTTTAAATATTTTCGCTTATTATAGATTTTTATTAGGAGCTATTCTACTAATGATAGCTTACTTATAAAATTATTGTTAATCCGATTAATATAACCACTATAAGTATAAAAAAAACTATAACTGATTTTTGCAAAGATAAATTTAATAGAAATTTCATTTTTTTATATTAAGTAAATTTTTTTCAATAAAACAATAAATCAAAGTAAACAAGTATTTTGAACCTAGTTCTTTTATTTTAAATTTTGAAGCGCCTTTTTTTCTTCCTATCCAGCTTATTGGTACTATTTTATAGTTATATTTTCTTGAAATAATTTTTAATGGAATTTCCAAAAATATATTAAAGCTTTCTGAAATAAGTGGACATATTTCAATTAGTGCACTTTTCTTATAAATTTTAAAAGCATTGGTATAATCATTATAAGTATTCCAAAAAACAAGGCCTACAAAATAATTGAATAACCTGTTTAGTACTAATTTTTGAATAGGATACTCTATAACTTTTGACTCTTTTAAAAATCTTGAACCTAAAATTGCATCATAGTTATTAGAATTTATAAGATTGTTATAATTTATTAAATCATTAATATCATCTGAACCATCGGCCATCATTATTGCTATATTTTTACCTTTCGACTCTTTTATGCCCAGATTTATAGCTCCGCCTAACCCTTTTTTTGTATTATTTAAAACTCTAAAATTATTTTTTTCTAATATTAAATTTTCTGTTTTTTTTAGAGTATCATCTTCACTAAAATCGTTTATTATTAAAACTTCATGATTAATATTGATAAGTTTTTTTGAGAAATGCTCAATAATGTCTTTTAAAGCATCTGACTCATTTCTTACTGGTACCAATATAGAGAGCATAAAATTGTTTATTTTTGAATATTAATAAGTTAATTAAAATATAATGAAAATACTTATTACAGGTGGTTGTGGCTTTGTTGGTTCAAATATAGCCATTTATCTAAAAAAAAAACTCAAAAAAGCTAAAATTTTCAGTTTGGACAATCTTACAAGGAAAGGTTCAATATTGAATAGAAATAGACTTAAAAATCATAAAATAAAAAATTTTAATATTAATATTGAAAAATTTGAAAAAATTGAAAATTTGCCAAAATTTGATCTAGTAATAGATTGTTGTGCGGAACCAGCGATCGAAGCTTCTAGAAAAGATCCTGATAGAGTTTTTAAAACTAATCTAATTGGAACTTTTAACATTTTAAAAAAATGCGTTAGAGATAATGCAAATATAATATTTCTTTCTTCGAGCAGAGTTTATTCTATTAACAAATTAAGAAGTTTTTCCAAAAATCTTAATATTTCTAGACCGCTGAAAGTTAAGAGAAAAATTGACGAAAATTTTGAGACTACTACCGCTAGCTCTCTTTATGGATTTACTAAACTTGCATCGGAAAAATTAATTTGTGAAATTTTTTTTAATACCAAATTAAAGTACATCATTAATAGATTTGGAGTAATTGCAGGTCCGTGGCAATTTGGAAAACAAGATCAAGGTTTCGTGCCTCTTTGGGTAGCTAAACATTATTTAAAAAAAAAATTATCTTATATTGGGTTTGGTGGATACGGCAATCAGGTAAGGGATGTCATTCACATTGATGATGTTTGTGAAATCATTTTTATACAAATTGCAAAAATAAAAAAAATAAACAATGAAACATTTAATATTGGAGGAGGATTAAAAAGTTATGTTTCCTTAAGAGATTTAACTTCTAAATGTCAGAAAATTACAGGTAATAAAATAAAAATCAAAAAAGTATCTAAAACCTCAATTTTTGATATACCTTATTATATTACTGATAATAAAAAAATTAAGAAATTTTATAATTGGGAACCACTAAAAAATATTAATATAGTTTTAAAAGATATTTACAAATGGTTATATCAAAATAAAAAACTAAGGAAATTCTTTTAATGAATGTTGCTTTAATCACAGGATCTTGTGGATTAGTAGGATCTGAGGCTTCTATTTATTTTGCTAAAAAAGGTTTTAAAATTCTAGGGATAGACAATAATACAAGAAAGTTTTTTTTTGGAAAAGATGGAGATATTTCCTGGGTTAAAAAAAAACTTAAAAATCAATTAAACACTTATGAACATTTGAATATAGATATAAGAAATCTAAATTCATTAAAAAAAGTTTTTTCAAAGTATAAAAAGAAAATTAAAGTTGTTATTCATGCCGCTGCTCAACCATCTCATGATTGGGCAAAAAACAAACCTTTTATTGACTTCGATATTAATGCAAAAGGAACTTTAAACCTTTTAGAACTTACTAAGTTATATTGTCCTAATGCGCCTTTTATATTTATGTCTACTAATAAAATTTACGGAGATAATCCAAATTTTTTACCTTTAGTTGAAAAAAAAACTAGATGGGAGATCAGAAGTTCACATAAATTTAATTCTGGTATAGACGAAACAATGTCTATAGATAACTGCACACATAGTTTTTTTGGTGCTTCTAAAGCTTATGCAGATCTAATTGTTCAGGAGTACGGAAGAAATGTTGGGCTTAAAACTGCTTGTTTTCGCGCTGGTTGTATAACTGGACCAAATCATTCTGGAGCAAAACTTCACGGTTTTTTATCTTATTTAGTTAAGGCTTCTTTACATAAAAAACAATATTTTTTAATTGGTTATAAAGGTAAACAAGTGAGAGATAATATTCATAGTGAGGATTTAATTAGATGTTTTTGGGAGTTTTACAAAAAACCAGGATACGGTAAGGTTTATAACACCGGCGGTGGCAGATTTTCAAACTGCTCGATTATTGAAGCTTTAAATATTGTTGAAAAAATCGCAAAAATAAAAATTAAAAAAACAATCTTAAAACAGAATAGAGTTGGCGATCATATTTGGTATGTTTCAAATATGAAAAAATTTAGAAAAGACTATCCACACTGGAAGCAAAAATACTCATCTACGAAAATAATTAAGGAATTAATTGATAAATTTTCTTCTTAGAAAATTAACTAATTCTAAAGTGAGCAATAAATTAATTGGTAGAAGAATTACACTATATCTTGGCAAAATAAAGAATACTGAAAATAAAAAAATATTCGCAAAATAATAAAAGGATAGATATTGAAAAAGTCCTTTTTTTCTTAAACAAATTATTGCACTTACAAAACCGATAAATGAAATTAAAATTTTTGGTATTAAATGAAAAGGATTGTAATAATTGTCATATGATGAATTAAAGTCCAAGAAAATATAAGAAAAAACTTTTTTAAAATAAAAATTTATATAATTAGTTGGATCATTTTTAATATAATCCATTGCTTTTTCTTTATAGAAATTATCTAAACTTATTTCGTAATCATTTTTCGTTTTTAACTTAATATTCGTACTACTAAAATTATTTATAATAAAATCTGAATTACCTTCCACTCTGTAAGTAGGATTATTTCCTTTTAAAAGATTAAAACCTACTGATTTTGTAATAGTAATAGTGTTAAAATTTAAATAATTTCTATAAAGGTAAGGTGAAATAATTATCAAAGAAATAATCAGTGAAATTAAAAGCTCTTGTAATTTTTTTTTTATAAATAAGAAAAAATACACAAGTGTTAACAGGTAAAATAAATAAAATTCTCCTCTAGTAAGAATTAATAAACCCGCAACTATTGAGAAAAAAAACAAAAATTTTTTTTTACTTGTTCTATTAAATTCTATCAAAAAATAAAAAAATCCTAAAAATAAAAAAATTTGTAAAGAAATTGAAGAAATTTGAACTGAAGAATAAATATATAATGGAAATAAAGCAAATATAGTTAAAATAATTAAGTTTATATTTTTATTATTCTCTAAAAAATTTAATATCCTATAAAATAAATAGATAGAAGTTAGACTTAAAATAATTTGAATAAAAATAATTACATGGATAAAATTTAAAAAATCTTCAAAAATAAATTTTATTATATAAATAAAATAAAAATATAGTGGAGGCATAAATGCTGAAGGTAAAACTTTTTCTCCAGTCTCTGCTAATTTATCTATGGCGGTAAACTCGTCTAATTGAATAAAAATTCCGATTATTCCTGTTTTTTCAAAATTATGAACTAAAGTACCCCATTCATTAATTAATGCTCCCTCACCATAAAAATACGCAGCAAAAACTCTTACAAAGAAACCTAAAAGCAAAAGTATAAAAAGTTCTCTAGTTTCAAAAATTTTTTTCATATTTGGTGCGCCTGCTAGGATTTGAACCCAGAACCTCCTGGTCCGTAGCCAAGCGCTCTATCCAGTTGAGCTACAGGCGCATAATTAAAAATTAATCTATTTAATTCTATTTTTTGAAATTTTTTCATATTATAACAAATAACATAATTTGTTTTAAAAAAATGTATTTATTTTCTTACTTAAAATTTTCTAAAATAAATTTTTTCAGCTTATTATTAGCTTTAATACCAATAAGTTTTATCGCTGGAAATATGATTATTAATATTAATATATTAATTATCATTTTCTCAGTTTTGATTTTATTTGGAAAAGATTTATTGAATGTAAAATTTAGTATTTTAGATAAAATTATAATTTTTTTTTTCTTTTTTATATTAGGAACGGGTATTTATAACGACATATCGTTATACTTAGAGCATAAAAGCTTCTCTGTTTGGAGAGGATATTTTTCGACAATAATCAAATCCTTACTTTTTTTTAAATATTTATTTTTATATTTAACCTTAAAATTTTTAGTTGAAAAAAATTTACTCAACTTAAAATATTTTTTTATTTCTTGTTCTTTATCTTCAATCTTTGTCAGTTTAGATATCTTTTTACAATTAGTTTATGGAAAAGATATTTTTGGTTTTGAGGCTCCGAGTGATTTAAGAAAACTAGGCGGTCCTTTTGGAGATGAGCTAATTGCAGGCGGATTTATACAAAGATTTTCAGTATTTTCTTTTTTTGTAATCCCTTTATTTTTTAACAAAGTTTCAAAAAAAATATTAATAATTTTAATTCCTGCTCTTTTTATAATTTTTTTTTTAGGTTTAATCTTTTCTGGAAATAGGATGCCTTTGATTCTTTTTATTCTTTTGATCTGCATGATTGCAATATTTCAAAAACAAACTCGAAAATATTTTTTTCCATTTCTTTTATTGTTTTCGGTAACTTTTTTGTTAGCATTTAACTTTAATGATAAAGTGAAAAAAAATTTTGAAAGTTTTTATAATCAGATTTCAAAAATTGTTATTATTGCCGTGGACCAAAACTATGATAATAAGAACATACCTCAATACTTAAAAGAATTTGCTTCCTTTTATGAAACTTGGCGTTTAAATAAATATACAGGAGGAGGAATTAAAAATTTTAGATACTATTGCCACGTGAGAGAAAATATTGACCCAAATTCAAAATTTGTTTGCAATATGCACCCTCATAACTATTACCTAGAAATACTGACTGAAACTGGCTTAGTTGGTTTTTTAACTATATTAAGTATTTTTTCTGTAGTGTTATATAAAAGTTTTTTAAAAAAATATATTTTCAAAAATAAATTTCAGGATAATAATATTATTGTGCCTTTTATATTCTTATTCATAATTGAAATATTTCCGATAAAAAGTACAGGTAGTTTTTTTACAACAGGAAATGCATCATATTTATTTTTAATTTTAGCGATTTTAGTCGCTTTATCTCAAAAAGATAATTTAATTGATAAGAAAAATGATTTATAAAAGTTTATATTATGAAAAATGTTTTTATAACTTCAGCCACAAGAACGGCAATTGGGTCATTAAATAAAAGTTTAAAAAGTGTTCCTGCTTTCAAGTTGGGGGCAACAGTGATTTCTGAATCAATAAAAAAATCAAATTTGAAAAAAGATGAAATTGATGAAATTATTTTTGGTCAAGTTTTAACAGGTGGTACGGGTCAGAATCCAGCCAGACAAGCGTCTATTGAGTCTGGAGTCCCTATAGAAAAACCTGCTTATTTAATAAATCAAGTCTGTGGTTCCGGAATAAGATCAGTAGCATCTGGCTTTCAAAGTATTAAGTCTGGGGGGTCACAAGTAATCATAGCTGGTGGGCAAGAAAGCATGTCTCAGGCTCCTCACTCCATACATTTAAGAGATGGAAAAAAGCTCGGAGATGCAAAATTTACTGACACAATGATTAAAGATGGGCTATGGGATGCTTTTAATGATTATCATATGGGGATGACAGCAGAAAATGTTGCTGAAAAATTTCAGATTACTAGAGAAGAGCAAGACAAGTTTGCTCTTAAATCTCAAGAAAAAGCTTTAGCAGCTCAAAAACAAAATAAATTTAAAGAAGAAATAATCACTTATAAAATTAAATCAAAAAAAGCCGATGTAGAATTCAATGTAGATGAACATCCTCGGGAGGGTATAAATCTTGATGCTTTGTCTAGACTTAAGCCTGTTTTTAAAAAAGATGGAACAGTAACTGCAGGTAACGCTTCAGGAATAAATGATGGAGCTGCTGCAGTGACATTAATGTCTGCAGAAGAAGCAAACAAAAAAAATGTAAAAAAATTAGTTTCCATTAAATCGTGGGCAAGCTGCGGTGTTGATCCAGCCTTAATGGGGACTGGGCCAATTCCTTCATCAAAAAAAGCTTTAGAATTAGCAGGATGGGATGTTAAAGACGTAGATTTATTTGAAATTAATGAGGCATTCGCAGCGCAAAGTTTAGCTGTATTAAAAACACTTTCAATTCCAGAAGATAAGGTAAATGTTAATGGTGGTGCAATTGCCTTGGGACATCCTATAGGAGCATCGGGAACTCGAATATTAGTCACTCTTATACATGAAATGATTAAGCGTGATGTAAAAAAAGGTTTAGCAACTCTTTGTATCGGTGGTGGTATGGGTATTGCAATGTGTGTTGAAAGATAAACTATTTTTCAATGGAATTACCTGTCGTTAATCACCCTGACTACGTAGCCAAAATTAATGATGACAACAAATTTCCAATAAAAAAGTTTGGAGCTTTAGCAGAATATCTATTAAAAAAAGGTGTAGTAAGACAATTTCACATACCTAAAGAATGCTCAATCAATACAATGAAAGCATCTCACTCTCTAGAGTACATAAATCATATTAAAAATAAAACTTTAGATCTAAAACTTCAAAAAAAAATTGGCTTCCCTATAAATGACAGTGTTACTCGAAGATCGTTTGTTGCAACAGGCGGAACAGTTTTAGCTAGCAAACTAGCTTTGGACTCAAAACTTGCTTGTAACACTGCTGGTGGTAGCCACCACGCCACTTTTGAATGCGGGGCAGGTTACTGCGTCTTTAACGATGTAGCTGTAGCAGCCAATTACTTAAAAAATAAAGGTTATTCAAAAAAAATACTCATAATCGATCTAGATGTTCATCAAGGAAATGGAAATTCAGAAATATTTAAAAATGATAAAGATGTTCTAACATTTAGTATGCATTGTGCTTCTAATTATCCTGCTAAGAAATCAAAAAGTGATGTTGATATTGAACTTAAAGATCACATGGAGGATGAGGAATACTTAAATATTCTTCATAAAAATTTAAAAGAACTTAACAAAAATAAGTTTGATTTTGTATTTTATGTAGCTGGAGTTGACATTCATTTTGAAGATCGTTTAGGCAAACTAAAAATTACTGATGAAGGAATTAATAAAAGAGATCAAATAGTAATTGACAATTTTTATTCGAAAAATAGCCCTTTATGCGGTGTTTTGGGTGGAGGCTATAATAAGAGTTTTGAAAAACTTATTGAGCTTCATTCAATGTTACATAAGAATTGTGCAAATTATTTTAGCTGAGGAATATTTTCAAAATATTTTAAAACCTCAGGATTAGCTATTGCCTCTTTATTATTAATAGCTTCTCCATGGATTATTTTTCTAACCGCTAGTTCAACTATTTTACCACTTTTTGTCCTAGGTATTTCTGGTACCTTGATAATTATTGAAGGGACATGTTTTGGGGAGCAGTTTTTTCGAATTCTTGATTTAATTGATTTTATTCTTTCATCATCTAATTCCTCGTCGTTTTTTGTAGTGACAAATAAGATAATTCTTACGTCATCATTATAATCTTGCCCAACAACTAAGCCCTCAGTGATAAAATCAATATCTTCAACTTGTTGATAAATCTCTGCCGTTCCAATCCTAACTCCACCAGGATTAAGCGTGGCGTCGGATCTTCCTCTCATAATAAAACCATTATTTAAAGTTCTCTCAATAAAATCACCATGATGCCAAATATTTTTAAATCGAGTAAAATAAGCTTTATGATATTTCTGTCCATCATCATCACCCCAAAACTTTACAGGCATGGATGGAAAAGGTTTTTTTACTACTAGCTCTCCCTTCTCGCCGTCTTTAACACTTTTTCCCTCATCAGTAAAAACATCCACATCAATACCAAGGCTTTGACCTTGAATTTCTCCTATGTAAACATTTGAATAAAGATTTCCTAAAACTAAACATCCGACTAAATCTGTCCCTCCTGCGATAGATGCAAGATGTACGTCTTTCTTTAAATTGTCGTAAACATATTTAAAGCTTTCCTCAGCTAAGGGAGAACCTGTTGAAGTTATTATTTTTATTGAACTTAAATTTAGACTTTTACTATTATATTTTTCATTCTTTAAATGATCTATATATTTGGCACTTACGCCAAAAAGATTAATTTTCTTGTTTTGACAATATTCCAAGAGAATATCTATTTTTGGGTAAATAGGTGCACCATCAAATAAAAATATTGAAGAACCTGTTGCTAACCCACCGACCAACCAATTCCACATCATCCAGCCGGTAGTTGTATAGTAAAATAATTTTTCGTTTTCTCTGATATCGCAATGAAGCATGAATTCTTTATTATGCTCAATTAAAACGTTTCCAGCTCCATGTGTAATACATTTAGGTTTTCCAGTTGTACCGCTTGAATATAAAATATAGATAGGGTGATTAAACTCAAATCGTTCAAAACTTTCATCCGCTTCTGATTGGTCTAAAACCTCATCAAAGTTTATATGACCCTGTAAAGTCATTACTTCTTTTTTGTTATAAGCAAATACTAAAGTTTTTTTTATTGAAGGGATTTTTTTTAAGATATCTTCAATTTTTTCAAGAATATTTATTTTTTTACCATTATAAAAGTAGTGATCACTTGTAATTAAGATACTTGGTTCAATTTGTTTGAATCTATCTACAACGCCTTGTGTTCCAAAGTCTGGAGAACATGATGACCATATAATTCCGTTTTTAGCGCAAGCTAAAAAACTTATAATAGTCTCAATTTTATTTGGAACATAAGCTGCAACTCGATCTCCTTTTTTTAAACCTATAGATTTTAAGTAATTGGAAAACTTACAAACTTTGTTGTAAAGTTGTTTCCAAGAAATTTCTTCTTCAAACCCTTTTTCGGATAAAAAACTTATTGCAAGATCTGATGACTTTTTTTTAAGAATATTTTCTGCATAATTTAATTTGGAATCTGGAAAAAATTTAGTCTTATTAAATATTTTATTGTATTTAATAATTTCTTTTCCTTTATCTCCAATAATCTTTGAATAATCCCAAAACTTTGACCAAAATTCCTCGGGATGATCTACTGACCATTTCCACAAATCTTTAAAATTACAGTTTGATTTAAAATTTATAAATCTTGAGAAATCTTCAAGAAGAGATTCTTCTTTTCGTGTATCAGAAGGTTTCCACAGAAATTTTTCCATAAAAGCTAACTTAGCTTTTATTTTTTTATCTTAATAGATATTTTTTAAGAATAATTTTCTGAACTAAAACTGCTCTATTTGTTTTAATCTCTCTTTTTTTAAATAAAAAATTTATTAACCAACGCATGTCACATAAGAATAAAACTAATTGACGAAAAAAAGCGGAAAATGTGACAAAAATTGATCTTAACCGACTATTTGCCCTATTCTTTAATGTTTATTAATTATTTATTTTTTAATATGTTGCACCCAGTTTATAATAGCTAATTATGGCTCAGAATATTTCAGTTCCAGATATAGGTGATTTTAAAGACGTTGAGGTCATTGAAGTTTTAGTGAAACCTGGTGATCAAATAAATAAAAATGATCCCATCGTTACAATCGAGAGTGACAAGTCAAGTGTAGAAATACCCTCTCCTGCCGCTGGAGAAATTAAAGATTTAAAGGTTAAAATTGGAGATAAAGTTTCAGAAGGAAGTATATTAGCAACAATAGAAAATGGCCAAGCTGCTTCGGCCCCAAAAGAAAAAAAAATTGAAAAAGAAGTTCAACCTCAGGAAAAACTAAAAACTAATGGGGAACTAAATCAAGTAAGACAAGTTAAGAAAGTTTTTGCGGAACCAGCTTCTAAAGATGATATTGACCCTATTGAAACCAACGAGTGGATAGATTCATTAAATTCAGTTATAGAAAATGATGGTTCTTCAAGAGCCAGTTTCTTATTAAACAAAGTTATAAATCAAGCTTATAAATCTGGCCTAGTGCTTCCAGATACTAGAACAACTCCTTACATTAATACTATTCCACCAGAGGCTGAGATTAAGTCACCCGGTGATCAAAATATCGAAAAAAAAATTCGCGCATATGTGAGATGGAACGCGGCAGCAATGGTCGTAAAAGCAAATAAAAAAAGTCCTGAACTTGGTGGTCACATCGGTACTTTTGCATCTGCAGCTACTCTTTATGATGTAGGGATGAATCATTTTTGGAGAGCAAAAAATAATAAATTTGGCGGAGATCTAATTTATTTTCAAGGGCACTCAGCGCCTGGAATGTACGCAAGAGCTTTCTTGGAGGGAAGACTTACTGCTAATCAGCTAGATGGATTTAGACAAGAAGTAAATAAAGGGGGGCTGTCTTCATACCCTCACCCTTGGTTGATGCCTAAGTTCTGGCAGTTTCCAACTGTCTCCATGGGCCTTGGACCTATCATGGCTATCTATCAAGCTAGATTTTTAAAATACTTAATCAACAGAGGGTTAGTTAAAGATGAGGGTAGAAAAATTTGGGTATTTCTTGGCGATGGTGAAATGGATGAACCTGAGTCACTTGGTGCTATAGGTTTGGCTGCTCGTGAGAAATTAGATAATTTAGTTTTTGTCGTAAATTGTAATTTGCAAAGACTTGATGGTCCTGTTCGAGGAAATAGTAAAATTATTCAAGAACTGGAAGGGAGCTTTAGAGGTTCGGGTTGGAATGTAATTAAAGTTATTTGGGGATCATACTGGGATCAATTATTAGCTAAAGATAAAACAGGTTTGTTAATAAAACGTATGAACGAATGTGTAGACGGTGAGTACCAAGCGTTCAAGGCTAAAGGCGGTTCTTATGTAAGAGAAAAATTTTTTGGAAAATATCCTGATCTTACAGAACTGGTATCATCACTAACCGATAAAGATATTTGGAGATTAAATAGAGGAGGTCATGATCCTCACAAAGTTTATGCGGCTTACTCAGCTGCAATGCAGCATACTGGATCACCTACAGTTATCTTGGCAAAAACTATTAAAGGATATGGAATGGGTAAAACAGGTGAAAGTGTAAATACAACTCACCAACAAAAAAAGTTAGATGAAGAAGATCTATTATACTACAGAGATAGATTTAAAGTCCCGCTAACGGATAAACAAGTCAAGAATATAGAGTATTACAAACCAGCTGAAAATTCTGAAGAGATTAAGTATTTGAAAGAAAAAAGATTAAAACTTGGAGGATTTATCCCTGAAAGATCGTCTTTTGCTAAACAAGTTAAAGCGCCACCAAAAGATATTTTCGATGCCTTTATGAAATCAACTGGAAAAAAGGAAATGTCTACAACAATGGCTTTGGTAAGAATGATGACTGCTCTACTTAGAGATAAAAACGTTGCCCCGAGATTAGTACCAATTATCCCTGATGAAGCGAGAACTTTTGGAATGGAGGGTTTCTTTCAAAAAATCGGTATTTATGCACATGAAGGACAGAAATATGAGCCAGTGGACTCTGAACAATTAAGCTCATACCGAGAAGATAAAAGTGGTCAAGTATTAGAAGAAGGTATCAATGAGTCTGGGGCAATGTCATCCTGGATTGCTGCAGGAACTGCTTACACGAATCACGATATCGAAATGGTGCCTATTTATATTTTCTACTCAATGTTTGGGTTTCAGAGAGTTGGGGATTTGGCTTGGGCAGCTGGTGACTCTCAAGCTAGAGGATTTTTAATTGGAGCAACAGCAGGAAGAACCACATTAGCTGGAGAGGGATTGCAACACCAAGATGGGCACAGCCAATTGTTAGCATCGAATATTCCTAACTGCATTAGTTATGACCCAACATTTGCCTATGAAATGGCAACAATTTTTAGAGAAGGTTTGAGAAGAATGCATGAAAAGAAAGAGAACGTCTTTTACTACATCACTTCGATGAATGAAAACTATTCTCATCCAGAAAAGCCTAAGGGTTGTGATGATGGAATTCTAAAAGGTATGTACTTATTTAAAGAGGGAAAAAATAAAGGTAAGACAAAGGTTCAATTATTAGGCTCAGGGACTATTTTGCGAGAAATTATAGCTGCATCTGAGATCCTATCAAAAGAGTATAATATCGACGCTGACATTTGGAGTGTAACGAGTTTCAATGAGTTAAGAAGAGATGGAATGGAAACTGAAAGATTAAATCTTTTAAATCCAAATAAAAAACCAAAAAAATCTTATGTTCAGGAATGTTTATCAAAAAGAGATGGACCAGTCATTGCAGCTTCAGATTATACAAGGGCATTCACTGATCAGATAAGACCTTACACAGACAAAAAGTTCTACTCATTCGGAACAGATGGTTACGGAAGAAGTGACACTAGAAAAAATCTTAGAAAATTTTTTGAGGTAGATAAAGAGCATATTGTAGCCTTTACCTTAAGCGCATTAGCAAAAGAACAGCTTGTTGGTTCTGAAGAAGCAGAAAAAGCAATTAAAAAATATAAGATAGACAAAGAGAAAGATTTCCCAGCGAATTTATAAAATGGCAATTCAAAAAATTTTAGTTCCAGATATGGGTGACTTTAAAGACGTAGAAGTCATCGAGGTTCTTGTTAAAAAAGGTCAAATTATAAAAAAAAATGATTCTTTAATAACTTTAGAGAGTGACAAATCAAGTGTTGAGGTGCCATCTACTCACGAGGGCAAGATAGAAAAAATCAATGTTTCTGTGGGTGATAAAATTAATAAAGGGGATTTAATTCTTACTTTAGAGTCAAAGCAGGAAATAAATGAGCCTGTAGAAGAAAAATTAAAAAAAGAACCTGTAAAAGAAAAAAAACAAAACGAAGTAATCCAGGTACAACAGCAGCAGCCTGCACCTAGTGTTCCTGCTTCAGGAAAAAGTTCTGCAAGTCCAAAAATTAGAAAGTTTGCAAGAGAGCTAGGAGCGGATATTTCTAAAATTTCTGGCACACAACGTGCTGGTAGAGTGTCAGCCGAAGATGTTAAAAATTTTGTAAGATCTCAAGTTACGGTTTCTCAAGGTGAGGTTCAAAAAAAAGAAGTTACCAAATATGTGGAAGAGTATTCTCACGAAGAATTTGGGGAGATAGTAATTCAAGATCTTCCGCGTGTTAAGAAACTTTCGGGGCCTCATTTAGTCAGGTCGTGGACAGAAATTCCACACGTCACTCAACATGATGAAATAGATGTTACTGACATGGAACAGTTTAGAAATTCTTTATACGATTATTATACCGGTGAAAAAATAAAAGTAACTCCTCTCGCATTTATTGCAAAAGCCTTAGTAAGTGCTCTAAAAGAATTTCCAAATTTTAACGCATCATTAAATCCTGAATCTTATAAAATCATTTATAAAAAATATTTTCATATTGGTTTTGCTGTTGATACTCCCCACGGTCTAATGGTTCCAAAATTGAGAAACGTGGATCAAATGAGTATTCAAAAAATTGGAGAAGAGCTTAAAAATACAAGTCAACTTTGTAGAGAACTTAAAATTGATAAAAAAGAATTTTTTGGGGGTTCAATGACTATCTCGAGTTTAGGAGGTATTGGTGGAACCCATTTTACGCCTATCATCAATCCTCCAGAGGTAGCAATATTAGGTGTAGGAAAAACTTTTGATAGACTGGTAAAAGAAAAAAATCAAATAGTTTCCAAAAAGATTCTTCCAATATCACTATCTTATGATCACAGATTAATAGATGGAGCTGAAGGTGCCAGATTTTGTGTCTACCTTGGAAAATGTCTTGGAAAAGATTTTGCCTTTAAGCTTGCTGTTTAGATCTTCTTAAACTATTAACCCCTGATGGATAAAAAATCGTTCTCACTAATTTGTGCTATTGTCACGTCCGTTCTTTGGGGTTCAGCTTTTGTAGCACAAGATATGGGCATGGATTTTATAGGGCCTCATACTTTTAATGTAGGAAGATTTTTAATCGGGTTTTTAACTTTACTTCCTTTCTTTTTCATCTTTGAATTTAAAAATATAAATTTTAAAAAACTTAATAAAAGAAAAATAGCTTATTTTTTATTTTACTTGGGATTTGTTTTAGCCATAGGCCAAGAACTGCAACAGATTTCTTTAATCTATACTGATGTAGCTAACACAGGTGTTTTCACTGTTTTCTATGTTTTGGTCGTTCCGGTTATTTCTTATTTTATATTTTCAAAAAAAATGCATTGGTCTATTTGGCCATCGGTTTTTATCTGTATATTGGGTGGTCTACTCTTAAGCGAACTAAATAATATTTCTGTAAGATTGGGTGATACTCTAGGAGTCTTAAGTGCCTTTTGTTGGGGAGTTCATATTTTGCTGATAAGAAAAACAATTGAGATGTTTAACTTTCCTATAACTATTGCAATGTCTCAATGTTTTGTGGCATGCCTAGTTTTGATTGGTCCAATGTTTTACTTTGAGGACCCAACGTTTAACAATTTTTTAAAAGACTCATACGAAGTTTTATATGTTGGTATTTTATCAAGTGGTCTCGCTTTTTTATTACAAACATATAGTTTACAAAATATATCTCCAGCTCCGGCTGCAATAGTTTTCTCGTTGGAAGGTGTTTTCGCAGCGATTTTGGCATGGTTAATACTAGACCAATTCTTAAATGAAATTAAAATTTTAGGAATATTTTTAATATTAGCTGCTGTAATTTTCTCACAACTAATGCCAATATATGATAAGAAAAAATATGGACGAAACTAATAAAGGTTTTATGAAACATTTGGGTGGTCTGGAATTAAAACAGATCAGCTATACTCAATACGAATTTATAGTTGAAGTAAAAGAAATGCATTTGAATACTGGAAAAATTGCTCATGGTGGTTTCTTATCAACAATAGCAGATACGGGAATGGGCACCGCAGCACATAGGATAGCTGGCGATAGAAGATGTGTAACTATAAATTTAGATATGAAATTCATTTCAGCAGGTCAATTAGGTGACAAACTTAAAGGAGATGTGAAAATTTTAAAGAAAACAAAGACCCTTGTTTTTATAAGCTGTGAAATTTCTAATGATAAAGAAATTGTAGTTTCTGCCTCTGGAACTTGGAAAATTCTTTAAGTTTTTCTTCTATAATTTAAATAACCAACTATAAATAAAAATATAATAGCAAAAGGGTAAACAATAGCTTTGTTCGGTCTTTCAGGATTTTCAATCTTAAAATTACTTATGATGTCCCCCATTTGAATACCAGATTTTTTTGCTTCCCCTTTCCAATTTAATTTATCTACAGTGAGTTGATCGTTTTGATCTACTAATGTCACTCCATATTCTTCTAAATTATAATTATTTTCAAATTTTCCTTTATCAATTACGAATAATTTATATCTTTCTCCATATTCGGTAACTCGAGTAACCTTAATGTGAACTTCTTTTGATGGGTCAAAAGATAAATTTTGAATACTTTCTGCTGAAAGTTTTTGTTCATTAAATTTTGGATAGAATTTACCTAATACATAGTCTGGAGCTAAAAAAGATAAAGATATGATTAAGAAAGCTATAGTTTCGTACCACCTTAATTTATTTATAAACCATTGCTGTGTAGCTGCAGTAAAAACTAAAATACCTATTAATGAAGTAACTATTACCAATAGAGCTTGCCAGATACTGTCTACCCCTATTAATAAAAGTTCATGGTTAAATAAGAAGACGATCGGTAAAATTCCTGTTCTTAAACTATACCAAATAGCTTGAAGCCCTGTTCTTAAAGGATCACCACCAGAAATTGCTGCTGCCGCATAAGATGCCAGACCAACAGGAGGTGTTACATCTGCCATTAAACCAAAATAAAATACAAACAAATGAACCGCGATTAGTGGAAAAATAAAACCAGAGGCATTTCCAACATCAACTAATACTGTAGCCATTAGTGAAGCCACTACAACATAGTTTGCTGTCGTAGGTAGACCCATGCCGAGAAGCAAACAAAGCACAATAGTAAGCAAAATTAATATAATTACATTATCTCTAGCTATTGTCTCAATAACTATAATTAAATTTGTACTCAATCCTGTAGAACCGACTGCTCCTACTATTATACCTGCAGTGGCAATCGCTATACCAACTCCCACCATATTAATCGCACCTTTTTGAAGACCAACAATAGTTTGATTCCACCACTCAATTAAGCCTACCTTGTAATCAGAGTTTTTAATAATACGATTTATCAAGTTAACTAAGATTAAAGAAATCGTTGCGTAAAAAATTGAAAAACCTGCAGTGTATCTCATGTAAACAAGTAGAAAAATTAAAACAAAAATTGGTATTAAAAAATGCAGTCCAGATAAAAAAGTTCTCTTTAAATGAGGAACATCTGCATCATCCATTCCTTTCAGCCCTAATTTAAGAGCCTCTAAATGAGAGATATAAAATAAAGCAATATATGAAATGATAGCTGGTAAAAAAGCATGTTTAACAACTTCAAAATAAGTAACACCAATAAAACTTGCCATTACAAAAGCTGCTGCTCCCATAACTGGTGGCATAATTTGACCATTAACAGATGATGAGACTTCAATGGCTCCTGCTTTCTCTTGAGAGAATCCAGTCTTTTTCATTATTGGAATTGTAAAAGTTCCAGTAGTAACTGTGTTTGCGATTGAAGAACCTGAGATCATACCAGTCATTCCAGACCCTAAAATTGCAGCTTTAGCTGGTCCTCCCCGCATCTTGCCAACCATGGCAAATGCTAAATCAAGAAAATATTTTCCGCCCCCTGCAGTTTCAAGTAATGCTCCAAACAGAACAAATAAAAATATAAAGTCTACCGATACGCCTATTGGTATCCCAAAGATAGCCTCTTGATCAAACCATTGAAATCCAACCAATCTTTTTACTGAAAGACCTCCATGAGAAATAATATCTGGGGCATATTTTCCAAAGTATGAGAATAATAAAAAACAGATTGCGATAATTACTAAAGGCAGTCCAATTGCTCTTCTTGTCGCCTCTAGAAGTATTAAAATACCAGTCGCTCCTATAATCAATTCAACTGGAACCTTAAATCCAAATATCTCTTTTACTAAGAGAATGCCACCTCTATTAACTAGATCATCATAAAAAAAGTAAATGTAAAGACAACAGAATGCAGCGATGATACTTATAAAAATATCAAAAGCTGATATTTTATTTCCTCTAACCATAGGAAAAATTAGGAAAGTCAGTGTTAATGCAAAGCCTAAATGTATTGCCCTAGCAGGTAATCCTTTAAACATTCCAATGTTAAACCAAAAGGGAAAAGGAGAAGCATACCAAAGTTGAAAAAAAGTCCAAAGAATTGCTATCCCAAAAACTATTTTTAAATGAATGCCTGATAAATTTCTAGTAGGAGAAATATCTTCCTGAATTTTGTCTTTAATCTTACTTTGAATAGTTTGATTCATTTGCGCTACGATACCTTATTCTAAAAAAAAAGGCCCAAAAAATATTGGGCCTTTTTTAATTAAACTAAAAAGTTGAATTACATTAATCCAGCTTCTTTATAGTACTTAATTGCACCTGGATGTAATGGAGCCGATAAACCATCAGCTATCATATTTTTCTTTTCCAGAGGTCCAAAAGCAGGGTGTTGTTCTCTGAAAGAATCAAAGTTTTCCATCACCGCTTTTGTAACTAAGTATACAAGTTCTTCAGAAACATCTGCGCTTGTAACAACTGTAGCTTTTACGCCAAACGTTGTAGCGTCTTTTTTCTGATTAGAGTAAGTTCCTTTTGGAATTACAGCTTTTGCATAATAGTCAGCTCCATCAATTAAGCCTTGAACTGGCGCACCAGTTAAATTGATTGGGCTAGCTTTTGCTTTACATGTAGCTGCTTGCTCCATAGCACCATTAGGAAATCCAACTGAATATCCGAATGCATCTATTTTACCATCGCAAAGAGCTTTTACTTGTTCAGAAGAAGTAAGTTCAGTAGTTGCTTTAAACATACTCATATCTGCTCCCATAGCTTTCATTAGTTCTTCCATAGTTCCTCTTTGACCAGAACCAGGGTTACCAATGTTTACTGTTTTTCCTTTTAGGCCTTTGAAATTTTTAATTCCAGATTTTTTACTTGCCCAAATTTGGAAAGGTTCATTGTGAACTGAGAATACAGCTCTTAAATTACTAAACTGTTTCCCTTCCCATTTGCTTGAACCATTGTAAGCATGATACTGCCAGTCTGACTGAGCAACACCAAATTGAAACTCACCATCTTTGATTTGTCCAATATTGTAGTTGGAACCACCTGTTGAAGGTGCAGTACATCTGTAAGCTTTAGCTGTACCTTTTTTTCTACCATGATCAGCACTTATTGCTGACTTATGTAACATTTTACAAATAGCGTTACCTGTTTGGAAATATACTCCAGTGGGTCCGCCTGTTCCTATTGTAAAGAACTCTGCTGATTTTGCTATTGAAGTGAATGGGCTTGAAAAAGCTATCATTACTAAAAAAGCTGAAATCATTGATATCATTTTTTTCATGTGTACATCCTTTTGTTAGTTGGTTAATTTAACTACGTTATTGAATTGAGGTCAAAGAGATTCTTATAAATTTTTAACCCAATTTGACAATTTTGAAACACCTTCGACTACATTTGGGGCATACTTTTTGATCATCTTATTATCTATCATCCTGCAGTTTGTAACGTTTCTAAAAAATTCTGTTCCATCAAAATCTGTATAACTTAATCTAGTCAACATTCTTTTTGGTTTAAAACCGAAATCAGATCCTGGTAACATAGCAACACCTGTTTCATTTAATATCGTCTCGCATAATTTTGATGAATTTTTAAATCTATTATTTTTAAATTCTGGCATTAAATAAAAGGCACCTTGAGGAGGGTTAATTAAAACCTTATTAGACTTAAGGTTATTATAAACATATGTTCCTATGGCATTTAATATCGCTTTAACTTTTTTCTTGTATTCTTCATAATCACCATCATAAGCTTCTACAGCTGCGAACTGTGTAGGGGTATTTACTGTTGAATATGATTCACTTGCTAAAGACTTTAAACTTTTTAAAAAATCTTTTAGTTGTTTTGGCACTGCCAAAAAACCTAATCTCCAACCTCCTGCTCCACACCATTTACTTAAACCTCCAGTAATAAAAGTAAGTTCAGGGTAATGTTGCGAAATAGAGTCATAATTTTTTCCGAAAGTTAAGTCGGTATAAATTTCGTCCGAAAGTACTATCAGCTTATATTTTTTTGCGACTTTGGCTAGTTCTGCTAAATTGTTACAAACTGCTCCCGATGGATTGTTTGGTGAATTGAGAATAAGTATTAAATTTTTCTTCTTTCCAATCTTTTCAATTTTCTTCTCAAGTTCTTTCGCTGTAGGAAACCAGTTATTTTCTCTAGATGTTTCTATCCAATGAACTTTATTTGAACCAATTTGTGCTTGAGGTTCATAAGAAACCCAACCTGGAGCTGGGATTAATATTTCACCTTTAAAAGCAATATGCATTAGTAACATAGCTTCTTTAGAACCTGGTGTAATTAATATATTTTCTTTAGGATAAATATTCCCAGTTTTTTTTTTTAAATAATTTGAGATAGCCTCTCTTAAATTTGGCAATCCTTGTATAGGTAAATATTCTTTTCTATGTGCGTGAAGTTTTAATGACTCCACAATTTTTTCTGGTACTGGAAACGGGGATTGGCCAAAACCAAAGTTGTAAACTTTTTTACCTTGTTTGATTAGTTCTTTACACTTTTCATTTATTACAAGAGTTGACGACTCTTTAAGTCTAAGAATACTTTTTTTTATTTTAGAAGACATCCTATTATAATGAAATCTATACGGGGACTGCTTATTTAAAGTCAAATCAAATTGTTAAAATAGGAACATTTGACAAAACGATTCGGTCATGTTTTAATCTTATTTTGTTCTCAACTTTGATCTACATATAGTGTAAAAAAATTTATCTAACACAATTATGAATAATTATTCTCAAAAAATTATTGCTCTACTGGGTCCAACAAATACTGGAAAAACTCATATTGCAATAGAAAAGATGCTTGAGTTTAACTCTGGTATATTTGGCTTACCTTTAAGACTTCTGGCGCGCGAGGTTTACGATAAATGTGTTCTTAAAGTAGGTATTGATAAAGTAGCATTAATAACTGGTGAAGAAAAAATAATACCAAGCTCAGCCAATTATTTTGTTTGTACCGTCGAATCAATGCCGAAGAATAAAGAAGTAGATTTTATTGCTATCGACGAAATTCAAATGTGTGCTGACAGAGAGAGAGGTCATATTTTTACAGAACGGCTTCTAGAGTCTCGTGGAGCAAAGTTAACTATGTTTCTTGGTTCTCAAGTCATGGCAAAAATTATTGAAGAGTTAGTTGATAATGTTGAATTTGAAAAAAAAGAGAGATACTCAAAGCTGAGTTACTCAGGTATTAAAAAAATATCTAGATTGGAGCGTAAGGTAGCAATAATAGCTTTTTCTATTGAAGAGGTTTATGCGATAGCCGAACTAGTAAGACGTCAAAAAGGTGGTGCAGCTGTTATAATGGGTTCCTTAAGTCCAAAAACTAGAAATTCTCAAGTAGGTCTGTACCAATCAGGAGATGTAGATTATTTAATTGCAACTGACGCTATTGGCATGGGATTAAATATGGATATTAATGAAATTTATTTTTCTAATCTTAAAAAATTTGATGGAAAAAAAACAAGAAGACTCAATCTTATTGAAATGTCTCAAATTGCAGGTCGTGCAGGAAGATATAAGAATGATGGAGGTTTTGGTACCACTGGTGATTGTGAAACTTTAAATTCAGATGAAATAGAAAAAATAGAAAAACATCAATTACCATATACAAAAACAATTTACTGGAGAAATTCAAAATTAAATTTTGAAAATCCTGAAAAATTAATTTCTTCTTTAGAGCTAAAACCACAACAAAAAAATCTATTAAGAACAATTGATTCACTTGATGAAAGTGTCTTGAGATTTTTCTTAAAAAAAGGGACAAATAATATTATTTATCATAAAAATTTGAATCTTTTATGGGAATGTTGCCAAATACCAGATTTTGAGAAGAAAGCTTACGGCCAACATATTAATATTATAGACAAAGTTTTTCAGTTTTTATCAACTCGTAAAAACAGAATACCCAGTTCATTTATGAAAGAACAATTGAAAGGTCTAGAGAGAGACCATGGAAATGTAGATCTACTTTCTCACAGACTATCCAATGTTAGAACATGGTCTTACGTGGCCAATAAAAAAAACTGGGTGGAAAATTCAGATTATTGGGTTCAACTCACTAAAAGTATTGAGGATAAATTATCAGATAAATTACACGATGAACTGACTAAAAGTTTTATAGATAAAAAAATAAGTATTTTATCACGAAACTTAAAACAAGATCTTGTACTAAACACCGAAATAAATAATGACAACAAAATATATATAGACGGACAGCTTGTTGGTGAATTAAAAGGGCTTAAGTTTTTAATAGAAGTTACTTCAAAAACGCTAGATACAGATATAAAATCAATTAAAAAAGCTGCGAGAAAAGGTGTTGAAAAAGAGTTAATTAAAAGAGTAGATGATATTCTTAGTGCAGCTGAAATAGATATTAATAACGAAAATAAAATTGTTTGGAAAAACAATCCTATTGCAAGACTTAAAAAAGGTAATGATTATTTAAATCCCTTATTTGATATCATCGCCGACGATTCTTTAAGTGAAGAGTCAAAATCTAAACTGACTGATTTTTTGAATAAATGGCTATCTAATTATATTAATAGAGTTTTAGGTGATTTAATTGGATTAACAAAACATAAAATTAATAACCAATATTTAAGAGGGCTAGTTTTTCAACTTTATGAAAAAAATGGTGTTGTCAAACGAAGTGATGTTGAAAAAATTGTAAAATCAATTCCCTCAGATGAAAGAAAAAAATTATGGGGAATGGGAATCAAATTAGGGAGATACCACATTTATCTACCGAAAATGCTTAAACCAAAAGCTGTTGAATTTAGAATTGGTTTGTGGAAAATATTTCACAATCTCTCGGAAAAAAATAAGATACCAAAATCTGGACTTAATTTTGTATCTGATACAACCTTAGACAAAAGTTTTCTTTTACTTTGCGGATTTGAAAAGTTTAATAATTTCTTTGTCAGAATTGATATTCTTGAAAAATTATTCTTGAAGATCATAGAAAACACTAAAGATAAAAGATTTAAAATTAATTCTGAAATGATGAATTTACTGGGTTGTTCTAAGGAAAATTTTTATAAATTGATGGATTATATGAATTATAAAAAAGATAAAGAGGCTGATACTTACATTTTTAAAGGTGAAAGAAAGAAAAAACAGAAAATAATTCAATTTGACAAAAAAGAAAATCCATTTAAAAAGCTTCTTTCTTTAAATATTAAATAAATGGATAAATTAGATAAAGATAGCGTAATTGGAATTTCTGCATTGCTTGTTCATGCTGCAAATATAGACGAAATTTATTCAGAACATGAAAAAGACTTAATAAAAATTTTTATAAAATCTTACTTAAAAGAGTCCAACGAAAATCAAATTTTAGAAAAAGCTGAAGAAATAGAAAAAAATTCAAATCAGTTGTTAAATTATACAAATATAATAAAAGAAAATTCTTTTGAAATAAAAAAAAATATTATTGAACACCTTTGGAAAGTAATTATTTCGGACAAAACAGTAGATCAATACGAGTCAAATTTAATGAGAAGAATTTGCGGACTAATATATTTTCCTGACAAAGAGTCTGCAGAAATAAAACTTAAACTGATGAATAAAAAATGACATATATTGTTAAAGATGAATGTATAAAATGTAAGCTCACTGATTGCGTTGAAGTTTGTCCTGTAGATTGCTTTTACGAAGGAGAAAATATGTTAGTGATCAATCCTGATGAATGTATTGATTGTGGAGTTTGCGAACCGGAGTGCCCCATAGATGCAATAAAAGCCGATACAGATGAAAGCGTAAAAGATACTGAGAAATGGTTGTTGCTTAATAAAAAGTTTTCTGCAATATGGCCTAATATCTCCAAAAAAAAAGAGCCTATGGATGAACATGAAAAATATAGAAATTTAAAAGATAAGTATGATAAACACTTTTCGGAAAAACCTGGAAAATAAATATGCCAAAAAAGAAAAAAGTAAAAAAAGTAAAAAAAGTTAAAAAAGTTAAAAAAGTAAAACTTTCTTCAAAATTAACTGAAAAAAAAAACGTTATTCCTGGTACGGATGAAAAACCGGAAATAAAGAAAATTAAGAAACAACCTACGGAAAAGCGAATTTATAATTTAAAAGATTTTGTGGTTTACCCAAAACATGGGGTGGGTAAAATTACAGCCATTGAAAAAGCAAAAATTGGCGAAATAGATATTCAATTTTATAAAATATTAGTTGAAAAAGAAAAATTGACTTTAACTGTTCCAATTAATCAGCAATCCAAATTAAGACCTATAGCATCTATAAATCAGATTAATAAATGTATCTCAATTTTAAAAACTAAACCAAAAATCAAAAGAACAATGTGGAGTAGAAGAGCTCAAGAATATGATCAAAAAATTAATTCTGGTAAGATTTACGAATTAGCTGAAGTCGTAAAGGATTTAAATAAAAATACAGATATCATAGCAGATCAGTCCTATTCTGAAAGACAATTATTTGAAAAAGCCTATGAAAGGCTAAAATCAGAATTCGAAGCAGTTCTTAACATTGGCTCGGAGGATGTTCAGAAAAAAATGGATAAAGCTTTAGGTAGAACGAATATTTCTGAAAGTGCAGAATAAAAAAACGCCCTCTTTAAAAAATTAAAAAGGGCGTTTAGTTAAAGAGAAAACTATCTTTTTTTTCTTCTTCTTTTTTTTGCTTTTTTCTTTTTAGTTTTCTTTTTAGCTTTTTTTCTTCTTTTAGCCATCTTTTCTCC
>JAOHFJ010000039.1 GCA_028097945.1 Candidatus Pelagibacter sp. | reverse complement strand
TATGAAACTAATAAGTTTACAAATTTTTTAATTAATGATTTTAGTTGGAATAATACATTTAATCGAAATTCAATATTTAAAAATAAACTATTGGGAAATTTGAAAAATATTAATTATGAAACAAAAAATGTTGATGAATTTAAGAAAGATACAACCAACGAATTATTTGGAGGTCTTGGATATTTAACTCAATTACATTTAAAAAAAGAAAATAATTTTGGTTCTCATTTATTAAAACCTAAATTTCTTTTAAGATACGCACCAGGTAGCATGCGTAAAGAAACAGATGGAAATAGATTAACTCCTCTAACAGCTTTCAGTATGGATAGATTGGACAATTTAAACAATTTTGAAACAGGGTTAAGTGCAACAGTTGGTTTGGATTATGAAATAAGCGATAATAATAAAAAGTTTGATTTCTCTGTAGCTCAAATAATTAATGAAAAAGAAAATAAAAGAATGGCATCTAAAACTAGTTTAGATGAAAAACTTTCAGATCTAGTTGGTAGTTCAAAAGTTGAGGTGAATGAAAAACTAGATTTAATTTATAATTTTTCGTTAGATCAGAATTATAAAGCATTTAACTATAATGAATTTAATTCTAATTTTAATTTTGATCCAATGAAAATAGGATTTGGATATATTTTAGAAAATAATCACATTGGTGATCAGGAATACTTTAAAACTAAAATTGATTATACAAATAAAAATAGTCTCGTATCATTTGAAACTAAAAGAAATTTAATTTCAGACTCTTCAGAATTTTATAACTTAAGTTATGAGTACATGAACGATTGTTTGAGAGCTGGTCTTGTTTATAGAAGAGAATTTTATAATGACTCTGAGTTAGAACCAGAGAACTCGTTAATGTTTAAAATTACTTTAACACCCTTTGGAAGCATTAGCTCTCCGTCAGTAAGTAGATGAAATTAAATATTATTTTTATTTTAATATTTTTTTTTTTTTCAAATATAAATTCCTATAGTGGAATTAATAATACAATTTCTTTAAAAATTGGAAATAAAATAATTACTAATTATGAAGTAAAAAATAAAATTTTAACTACTTTGATACTTTCAAATCAAGCGATAAATCAAAATAGTATAGATAAGCTTAAGGGGCAATCATTAGACTCCTTAATTGAAAAAAAAGTCAAAGAGATTGAGTTAGAGAAACATCAATTAAAAATCGATGAAACAAGAGTTTTAAATTATTTAAATTCAATTGAAGAATTAAAAGAAACATTCAAAGAAAATAATATTAGTTTTTCACTATTTAAAGAGGAAATCGAGATACAGTTTAAGTGGCAAAAATTTATTTTAAATACTTATGCTAATCAGGTAAAAGTTAATGAAAATATTATAGATAAAGAAATAGAGGAAATTTTAAGTAAACAAAAAAATGTTTTGCAACTAAGACTTTCAGAAATAGAATTTTCAATTAATAATAATAACACTGATCAAAAAAAAATCAGTGAAATCATCAACTTAATTAATGAAATTGGATTTGAAAATGTAGCCCTTAAATTTAGCACTTCTCCTTCTTCCGGTGCTAAAGGAGATTTAGGCTGGGTAAATTATAATTCGCTTTCAAAAAAAATTATTCAAGTTTTAAAAGATTTAAATGAAGGGGATATAAGTAAACCAATTATTAATTCGGGTTCTGCTACGATTCTTAAGGTACAAAAAAAAAGACAATCTGATGTTAAAAATTTAAATATTGAAAATCTAAGAGAAAATCTAATCAATAGAAAAAGAAATGAATTATATAACTTGTATTCGCAAAGTTTATTATCAAAGCTTAAAAATTCAACATTAATTGAACAACCAAATGAATAAAAAGATATTGATATTTAGTGGAGACCCAAACAGTATAAATTCTGAAATTATTTTAAAATGTTGGAAAAATATTGATAGCACTACAAAAAAAAGAATTTATATAATTACAAATTATGAATTAATTAAAAGTCAATTAAAAAGGCTCGGATACTCTTCTAAGATCGAGATTGTAAAAAATATAAATGATTTGCCTACTAATAAGAATTTGAAAATATTAAATATTGGTTTGACATTTAAAGACTCTTTTAACGTTACAGTAAAAGAATGTAAAAAATTTATTAGAAAATCATTGAATTTAGCTCATAAATTATCATTAGATCCGCTCGTGAGTGGATTAATTAATTGTCCGATAAATAAAAATTTATTAGGCAATAAAAAAGGTGGATTAACAGAGTTTTTTGCAAAAAAATGTAGATCAAAAAAAAATTCAGAAGTTATGTTAATCTCAAATGAGAAAATTTCTGTGTGCCCGATTACAACACATATAGACCTTCAAGATGTATCAAAAAGAATTAATGGTAAGGTTATAATTGAAAAGATTAAAACTATTGATGCTTGGTATAAAAAAATAAAAAAAAAGAAATCCAAAATCTGTTTACTTGGTTTGAATCCTCATAATTCTGAGTTTAGAAAAAACTCCATAGAACAGAAAATTATTATACCTACAATAAAAAAATTAAAAAATAAAGGCATCAATATTAAAGGACCATTCTCCGCTGATACCATTTTTATTAATGAATATAAAAAATATGATGTTGTAGTCGGCATGTACCACGATCAAGTTTTAAGTCCTTTCAAGGCTCTATTTAAATTTGATGCTATAAATATCACTTTAGGTTTAAAGTATTTAAGAGTTTCTCCAGATCATGGTGTGGCTCACGATTTAATAAATAAAAGAAAAGCAAATCCTACTAGCCTTTTAAAATGTATAAAGTTTATAAGTAAATTTTAAAAATGATTTTTGCAAAGAAATCCCTTGGTCAAAATTTTTTAAAAGATAAAAATATTTTAAATAAAATAATAAATTTAAATAATCTAAAAAAAAAAAATGTAATAGAGATCGGACCGG
>JAOHFJ010000038.1 GCA_028097945.1 Candidatus Pelagibacter sp. | reverse complement strand
GGGGTGGGCGCCCAAGTAAAAAATTTTAGAGCGTCTGTAATGATTTTTGAGACTTAATATTAAAGGGATGATTTGTATAGAATCTCCTAAACCCCCACCAGAATTATAAATTAAGATTTTTTTCATTAGATATTTATACTTAAACTGGAAGATAGAGACAAAAAATAAAATTATTTTTACTTATTTAAAACTCTTGTGTATTAATATATTAACAATAACAATAAAAAGAACAACGTGCCCTCGTGGTGAAATTGGTAGACACAAAGGACTTAAAAGCCTAGGGATTCACAAACTTCATTGTCTCAGACAGTCTCAGGTAGTCTCAAAACATTATCAATCTTAACTTTCTTATTTAACCCTTCAATTAACATTAGAAATCAAGGCAAATTAATTTGTGCAGACTAGTACAGGACTAGTACACAGAGAGATATATTTAGTAAGATGATTTAATTAGTTAGAAGATAAACCAGTGTTTGCTATATTAAAAATCATTTCATTATAACTCATATCGAGATTTAATAAACAAGATCTATAAAAATATCCTTTTCGGAGACCGGGCATAAGATTAGCTTCCATAAAATGAGGAACTCCTTGATGGTCCATTTTAATATCAATTCTTCCTAAAGATTTTCCACCAAGTGCTTTGAAAGCTTTTTTTGCTAATTCAGAAAGTTTTCTCAATATTTTTTTATTAGTTACTGCTATTACTTTTTCTTCATCATCTTTTTTAACATCAAAATCAAGTATGCAGTGACCGTTAATGTTCTTCTTTATAATAATTTCTATAGGCATAGCTCTCAAAGTACCATTTATACTATCTTGAAAAATACCAACGCTATACTCTTTACCGGGCAAATAAGTTTCTACAAGGGACGAAAGGTTGTGTTTAGTTTTAATTTCTAAAACTTTCTTTTTAAAACTTGAAAAATTATAAGCAATCGAGTTTGAATCTATTCCTCTACTATCTCCACCTTTAATTGGTTTAATAAATAAAGGAAATGAAATAGGAATAGACGATTCATGTTGATGTTGATCAGGTTCAGTTACAAAGAAATCTGCTGTTTTAATTTTTGCTTTTAAAACAAGTTTTTTTTGCTAAATTTTTATCACTTTCGTTATCTAATGCTGTTCTGCTAGATGCAATATATGGAATATTATAAGCTTCCAGACAGTCATTCAGCCAAATTTTTTTATCATTAAAGTTAAAATATTTAACACCAGAAAAAACCAAATCAGGCTTTCTTTTTAACAATCTATCTAAATCTTTTTTATTATCAATTTTTGTTATGGAAACATCAGTATATCGTTTAGATAGAATTTTTAAAATTTTATTTTCTTCTAATATAATACCTACATTATCTTGATGAAAATTTTTCTTTCCAGGATTATGAACTATAACTATTTCAATTGATTTGTTGATTTTAATTTGAAAAATATTTTTTCTAAAAGGTAAAACTACACCAGTTTTTTTTATTTTTCCTTCAGTAATGTCTTTTATAATCATAATAAGCGCAAGTAACTGTTCATGGTTTTACGCATGAATGATAAATTTTTAGATGGGTATTTTCCGAAAAATACTTGCTTAATAGAGTGGTTTAGCTTTGTTTAGCAGTATCTAAAAAAATAACTATAACATCTTTAATTGATAATAGATAGAACTAATAAGACGATTATGAAGGAGTGTTCTGTTGCTAGGTGCCCAGGATAAACAAACCTAACTTATTATCCTATAAAATATGGGAAGACTAGTACAGGACTAGTACATAGGAAGATAAATTAATTATTTTTGCCACTTTAAAACTCTAATCTATTAATATATTAACAATAACAACAAAAAGAACGACGTGCCCTCGTGGTGAAATTGGTAGACACAAAGGACTTAAAATCCTTGCCCTTTTGGGAGTGCCAGTTCGAGTCTGGCCGAGGGCACCATTAAGAAAATGAATAAAAGTTTAATAATTTCTGATAAAAATTTAAAATCAATAAAGTTAAAAAAAAAAATTAGTCAAATCATAAGTAAAAGATCCATTCCTTCTAACGTCGTAATTGTAATTGGGGGTGATGGTTTTATGCTGCAAACATTAAAAAAAAATAAAAATTCAAAAAAAACATTTTATGGAGTCAATTCTGGTAATTATGGTTTTTTGATGAATAAATTTTCCACAAATCTCATAAAGAATATATCAAAAGCTAAAAATATAATTATTTCTCCTTTGGAAATGGCAGTAAAGACAAAAAAAAATATAAAAAAAAGTTTAGCTATTAACGAAGTATCTATTTTAAGACAAAGTAGACAAGCTGCTAACCTGTCAATAAAAAAAAATTCAAAAAATATTATTAAAAAATTAGTTTCTGATGGAGTACTAGTTTCAACGCCAGCAGGAAGCACAGCTTATAATTTATCTGTTCATGGGCCAATATTAAACCTTAACTCTAAAAAAGTTTCGATTGCACCAATCAGTGCATTCAGGCCAAGGAGATGGGGTGGAAAAATATTAAGCGATAAATCAAAAGTTATTATTACAAATCTAAATCCAAAAAAAAGACCTGTAAGTGCTGTTGCAGACAACTTTGAGGTTAGAAATGCCATTAAAATTATTATTTCAGTTCAAAAAAAAATAAGATTTAAATTACTTTATGATAAAAATAGCAGCTTACAGAAAAAAATAAAATTAGAGCAATTAAGAAAAGAAATTGATTAAAATGGTGCCCTCACACGGACTCGAACCGCGAACCTATTGATTACAAATCAATTGCTCTACCAATTGAGCTATGAGGGCTTTACCAGCTTTTAATTTAAATTGGGGTGATCTTCAACTAAATTCTGTTATAAGGCATTATTAATTTTTATTAAAATACTTATTAAGATAAATGATTTTACCTTTAGAATATAAATCTAAGAAGAAGAA
>JAOHFJ010000037.1 GCA_028097945.1 Candidatus Pelagibacter sp. | reverse complement strand
TGTTATTTATATTGAAGTTTAGCTTGCGTTTTTAATATTAATTTGGCATTTATGCGCATTATATATAATGACTGATTTTATAGAATTACTTTACTTAATAGCTTTTATCGGATTATTGGCCGTAGCGTATAGTTATTTACTATCTGGTCAAATTATTTCAGCTAGTGCTGGAAACTCAAAGATGCAAGAAATTGCTGAAGCTATTCAAATAGGGGCAAAAGCTTATCTAAATAGACAGTATAAAACTATAGCAATTGTTGGAATTTTAGTTCTCGCTATTGTAACTTATTTTTTTAATTATCTTGTAGGCATTGGATATTTCATTGGAGCTTTTTTATCAGGTGTTGCTGGATACGTTGGTATGCTTATATCAGTAAAAGCTAATGTTCGTACAGCTGAAGCGGCAAGAAAGAGTTTACAATCGGGTTTAACCATTGCATTTAAATCTGGAGCGATAACAGGATTATTAGTTGCCGGTCTAGCTTTATTGTCTATTACTTTTTATTATATAATTTTGATCAATTTGAATGTTGACAATAGAGAAATCATAAATGCTCTAGTAGCCCTTGGATTTGGTGCTTCTTTAATTTCTATTTTCGCAAGACTTGGTGGTGGTATTTTTACTAAAGGTGCTGATGTTGGTGCTGACTTAGTAGGAAAAGTTGAAGCGGGTATACCAGAGGATGATCCAAGAAATCCTGCTGTAATAGCTGATAATGTAGGTGATAACGTCGGTGATTGCGCCGGTATGGCAGCAGATTTGTTTGAAACTTACGCAGTTACTATTGTTGCAACAATGGTTTTATCTTCAATTTTCTTTCCATCAGATTATAACTTAATGATCTATCCTTTAGCTATAGGTGGGGCATGTATAATTACATCAATTATAGGTACGTGGTTTGTTAAACTTGGAAAAAGTAAAAATATAATGGTAGCACTATATAAAGGTTTTATTGTTACGGCTATTACATCTCTTTTAATATTATATCCAGTCACTGACTCAATTGTGGGACTTAAGGACTCGTATTCAAATAGTGGAAAAACTTTTAATGGTATGGATTTATATATTTGTGGAGTTGTTGGATTTATAATTACAGGTTTGTTAATATGGATTACAGAATATTATACTGGTACAAATTACAGACCAGTTAAAACTGTTGCTCAGTCTTCAACAACAGGTCATGGCACAAATGTAATTCAAGGACTGGCAATTTCTATGGAGGCAACAGCAATACCAGCTTTGATTATAGTTGCTGGTATACTATTCACTAACGAACTTGCCGGATTGTATGGGATAGCAATTGCTGTAACAGCTATGTTAGCTTTAACAGGAATGGTGGTTGCTTTAGACGCTTATGGTCCAGTAACTGATAATGCTGGCGGAATAGCTGAGATGGCAAAACTTCCAAAGAATGTCAGAAAAACAACAGACGCTCTAGATGCAGTAGGTAATACTACAAAAGCAGTAACCAAAGGATATGCTATTGGTTCTGCTGGATTAGGAGCTTTAGTTTTATTCGCTGCATATACAGAAGATATAAAATATTTTTCTAATGTTAAAGGATCAGCATTAGAAGGCATAATAGTAACTTTTGATTTATCAAATCCTTTTGTAGTAGCGGGTTTATTAATTGGTGGAATGTTACCTTATTTGTTTGGATCTATGGGTATGCAAGCTGTAGGTAGAGCAGGCGGAGCTGTAGTGATTGAAGTAAGAAGACAATTTAAAAAGATTCCGGGAATAATGAAAGGAAAAAGGAAACCAGACTATGGTAGATTAGTAGATCTTTTGACAAAAGCAGCTATTAAAGAAATGATAATTCCGTCATTGTTGCCTGTATTGTCCCCAATTATTCTTTACTTTATTATATTACAAATCGGTGGAATGGAAGCTGCCTTGTCATCATTAGGAGCTATGCTACTAGGAGTTATCATAACTGGATTATTTGTTGCTGTATCAATGACAGCTGGCGGTGGGGCATGGGACAATGCTAAGAAATATATTGAAGATGGAAATTTTGGAGGAAAAGGTTCAGAGGCACATAAATCTGCTGTAACAGGTGATACTGTTGGTGACCCTTACAAAGATACAGCGGGACCAGCCATTAATCCAATGATAAAAATTACTAATATTGTAGCTTTATTACTTTTAGCAGTAATAGCACATTAAATTTACTTATTTCTATACATTTTTGATTTAATACTATTAAGAAATTTTTCTACAAAACTTTTTCTTGCTAAATCATTTTCTGTTATCTTATTGGAAAATGACAATTCATTTAAATCTTCTTTATTAAGGAATTTTTTGTCTTTTAAAATTCCAAATTTATCAAAAATTAAAACTAAAACATTGTTAGTGGTCAAAACATTTTTTCCTAACTTATGAAATTTACCTCTAGAATATACACGTTCAATATAAATCCAGTTTAAGTCGTCATTAATACCTTTAGAGTGTGGTTGACCAATAATGTTGATAACGTCATTAGTATTAGAATAATTAACGGTTAATTTTGTAGCTCTATTTTCTATAAAAAACTCATGTTTGCGTGTATTTGGATTGTACTTTTTTAATTTTAGTTTATCTTTAGCCTTTTCACCTTTAGTCGGTTTTTTTGCATAATAGATAAATTTACTATCAGGGTTACTTTCTGGAACCATTCTTACTTTAAGGTGTGTTTTTTTTGCCATATTTTTTTATCTTATTTATTTTATCTAACAACAATTTGCTTTTAGCTTTAAAACTTTTTTTATAATACTCAGCTTTTAAACTATGCGAGTTATAAGCGTCAAGTTTATTTATATCGTAATTCATCATATTTTTAAGTCCTGAAACAGATAAACCTTTGTTTTTTAATAAAAACTTTATCATCTTAATAATTTCAACCTGATCTAATGAATAATAGCGACGATTATTAATTTTTTTTGGTCGTATTATTTTAAATTCTTTTTCCCAATACCTTAATGTA